>JBCCEI010000075.1:0-9206 GCA_039030355.1 Pseudomonadota bacterium
CACCCATATCTCCCAACACAAGCCAGTGTTCACCTGGCTCTTGCGCTTGCACATCCAATGCTGCAGCCAAAGAGGCCGGGTTTGCGTTGTAAGTGTCATCTAACACAGTTGCGCCCGCCAATCCTGTAACGCGCATTAAGCGGCCCTGTACAACTTGTGTATTTTCAATTCCAGTTCTGATGTCCTCTAAGTCCACTCCAATTGCCAAACCTACCGTAGTCGCTGCGAGTATATTGAGCACCGCATGCATACCAGTGATTTGTGGTTTAACACGCATCTCACCCATGGGTGTTGTTATTTCTACCAAGTCGCCTGCTATTTGTTTACCGCTTACGTCTGCAGGTTTTTCAATACCAAAACTAATTTGCATACGATCGCCAATTTCATCTTTCCAAGTACCTCTATAGGCATCGTCAGCATTCACCACCGCAACGCCACTTTGATTTAAATTTGCATACAGCTCAGCCTTAGCGCGCGCGACCCCATCTATAGATCCAAATCCTTCAAGGTGTGCAGGGCCAATATTTGTGATCACACCTATATTGGGTTGCGCAAGCTTCGCTAAACATGCAATTTCTCCTGCATGATTTGCACCCATTTCAATCACAGCGTAATCATTTTCTGCACTTAAGCTGCATAATGTGAGCGGCACACCGATGTGATTGTTTAAATTACCTTGTGTAGCTAATACATTTCCTTGTGTAGCTAGAATTTGCTTAATCAACTCCTTAACTGAAGTTTTTCCATTTGAGCCAGTTATACCAACCACTGGGATGCGAAATTTTTTTCGCCATGCAGCGGAAATATCCTGTAATCCTTTGTAACAATCTTTAACTATGATTTGTGGAGTTGAAGTCTTAACTTCTCGTTGCACTAATACTGCAGAGGCTTTTTTAGCTTGATCATTTTCAATCAACCCATGTGGATCAAAAGATTCTCCAATTAATGCAACAAACAATTCACCCTCGTCCATATTTCGTGTGTCAGTCGATACGCCTGTTACATGTAATTCTTCGCCAATAAGTTGCCCATTGGTGATCGATGCGATTTCTGTTAACGATAGATCCATCAGATATTTCGCATAATTTCTTGTGCAATTCTTTTATCATCAAAAGCAAGTTTTTTACCCTTGATGATTTGCATTGCTTCATGCCCTTTACCGGCAACTAAAACGATGTCATTTGGCCCTGCATCTTCAATTGCATGTTTAATTGCAGCACGGCGATCATGGATCAATTCATATGAATATTCAGTGGAGAATCCTGTTTCCACTTCTCGCGTGATTGTCGCAGGGTCTTCAAAGCGAGGATTATCGTCGGTAAGTATGACTTTATTGGCATAGCGTTCAGCGGCTTGGGCCATTAATTTACGCTTCCCTTGATCGCGATCACCACCGCAACCAAATACGCAATAAAGTTTTCCATCACATTGAGCGCGTAATACCTTTAATACGTTTTCAAGTGCTTGAGGGGTATGCGCATAATCAATAACAACAACGGGTGCGTTTTGTTCGTCAGATTTGCTATTACGAATAAACTCCATGCGTCCTGGAACCGTATTTAAGCTCTTCACTGCACTTATGGCACGATTAAATTTAACACCATTTGCAAGCAATACGCCTAAAACAGCCAACAGATTACTTACATTAAAACTTCCAACCAGTTTTGTGCTAATACTTGCGCTTCCCCAGCTTGAAAAGATATCAAAATACGTCTCTCCCAACTTATACTCAATATTTGAAGCACTGAGAAAGGAATCAGACTCATCAAGGTCTGATGAAATAGAATAGCGAATTACATTAATCGACTCAGAAAATTCATGCGCTAATTCTTTGCCAAATTCATCATCAACATTAATGATCGCATGTTGTAAATGTTCACTTTGAAATAATAATTTTTTAGCCTTTGCATATTCTTTAATTGAAGCATGATAATCCATATGATCACGCCCCAAATTTGTAAGCACAGCCGTATTAAAATTTACGCCATTTAGCCTACCCTGCACCAAGCCGTGCGAAGATGCCTCAATGACTGCATGCTTTACATCATTAGAATAATATTCGTGCAATAAACCATGAACTTTAATTGCGTCTGGCGTGGTATGGCTCGCTTCACTGAGATTTGGATATACACCATAACCCAATGTACCAATTACTCCACAAGGAATACTTAGATGCTTTAATGCTTGTGCGATAAATTGCGATACAGAAGTTTTACCATCGGTGCCGGTAACGCCCACAACATACATGTGCCGGCTAACGTCAGCATAAAAACGTTGACTGATTAGACCCAACTTAGAATGCAGATCAGAAACTTCTATGCAAGGTACTGTTTTAGGCAGACCATCTAATCTTATTGCTTCATCCGATTCCCAAGCGATTGCTACCGCACCATTATCAATTGCTTGAGAGCTATGCTGTAAGCCATGCTGCTCAAGCCCTTTAAGCGCAAAAAATAAATCGCCAACCCGGGTTGATCGACTATCGATACTCAATCCATGCACGGGAATAGATGAATATTGTGAATTCAAACTCACCCAGCCTTCAAGCAAGTTCTGCAAGGACCAAAAAGTATTTCGCATACACTAACCTGCATGGTCTTGTGTCGATTCAACATTTGCCTGCAAAGGAACCTTATCTGGTGATATGTTTAATATGCGAAGCGCACCTCCCATGATTTTTGAAAAAATTGGTGCGGCTACTTCACCACCAAAATACATACCACTATTTGGTTGATTCACCATTACAACCAAGACTAATTTTGGATCGCTTGCAGGCGCCAAGCCTGCGAACACAGAAATATATTTATCTTCTTCATAGCCACCCTTTGCAGATTTATGCACTGTCCCGGTTTTACCGGCGACGCTGTAACCAGGGATCGCAGCCCGTGACCCAGTGCCTTGCTCAGACACAACTGCTGTTAACATAGTGACCACTTTATCAACTGTTTGTGGCGAAAAAATGGCTGGAATATTTGCAACTTCAGCGAGATCTTCTGCAGATTTTCGCAACATTGAAACAGGCAATAACTTTCCACCCGATGCAAATACGGAATAAGCACGTGCAAGCTGTAAGCTTGTCATCGACATGCCGTATCCATATGACATTGTGGCATGTTCTACTTTGTGCCAATCATGAAAACTTTTTAAATGTCCTGCCACTTCACCCGGAAAACCTGATTCAGTTGACTGGCCTACTCCAATCGAACTAAACGTTGACCATAGTTCTTGCGCTGGAATATTTTGTGCAACTTTAGCCGCACCTACGGTGCTAGATTTAAGAATGATTCCACCGAGTGTAAGCACACCATAATTTCTATAGTCTCGAATGGTGAATTCACCTATTTGATATTTACCTGGTGTCGTATCAACAATTGTATTTTGCGTGTAACGTTGAGACTCTAAAGCAGAGGCTACAGTGAAAGGCTTCATAGTAGACCCTGGCTCATATACATCAGTAACTGCACGATTACGATACGTACCACGACTATAGCCTTTACGATTATTTGGATTAAATGATGGAGTATTGGCCATTGCTAAAATTTCACCAGTTTTTGCATCCATCAAAACTGCAGAAGCTGCTTTTGCACGATGTTTAGTGAGCTGTGCTTTCAACTCACGATAAGCAAGATATTGAATTCTTCTGTCAATGCTAAGCATCACATCCCTGCCTGGCTCAGGAATTTTCAGAGCTTCCACATCTTCAACAACACGGTTAAATGAGTCTTTAATCACTTTTTTAGCACCAGGCTTACCTTGCAACCATTTCTCATAAGCAAGTTCGATTCCTTCTAAACCTTTATCATCAATATCGGTAAACCCTAAGAGATGAGAAGAGACTTCGCCTGTGGGGTAATAACGACGATACTCACGTTTCAAATGAATACCTTGAGCATCTAACTTGTTTAATTTCTGTGCCTGTGACGGCCCTATATGTCTTTTAACATATAAGAATTGCTTATTTTTTTTCGCTTGTAACTTCTTAATCAAGCTGTCTGCGTTGATACCTAAAATAAGCGCGACATTTCGTATCGCCTTATGACTTTGTAGCGCCTCAAGTGGATTTGCCCACACAGAGTGGATAGGCGTGCTCACCGCGAGTAACTCCCCATTACGATCCAAAACCATGCCACGATGGGCTGGTATTTCGACTACTCGCAAGTGGCGCGCCTTACCTTCCTCCTCTAGGAATTCATGTTCAAACAATTGTAAATATACTGATCTAACGAATAGCCCGCTTAATCCAATTACAAACAGCGATAATAAAAACACACGACGTGCTGGATAAATTGGATGTTTTTTCATTATTTGAATAAATTAATTTGTCTTAAGAAAAACCAATCTTTCTTTATGCACCAAATCCATATTTAGTTTTTCGCGTGCGATTTTTTCCACTCTTCCGTGTGTGGCCCAGGCACTTTGCTCTAACTGATATCGTCCCCACTCAATTTGCAACTCGTCATAACTATTCTGCATTGCCTGCAATTCTATAAATGACTTACGCATGGAATGTTTGGAATAAACCACTCCTACACCTGTAGCAACGTTAGCTATAAACAATATCAGCACTAACAGCACTCGCCCTAGCACGTAACCCACTCCAATACATGTAACTTCGCACTTCTTGCTCTTGGGTTTTGCGACACTTCTTCCTCGGTTGGCTTTATTGGCTTACACACTCTATTTAATTTTGTTTTACGTTTATCTGTCACAGGTAATCTGCGTGGCAAATTTGAATGGCTATATTCGCGCAATACACTTTTTACAAGCTGGTCTTCAAGCGAATGAAACGTTATTGCCAATAATCTTCCCGAATTTGCTAACAAGTCCAGACATCCTTCTAATGCCTTTGCTAACACTTCAAGCTCATTATTGATATATATCCGGACCGCCTGAAACGTACGCGTTGCAGGATGCTTTTGCTCTTTTGAATGTCCGATTGTTTTCATCACTAAGTCCGCAAGCTCTTTTGTTGTTTCGATTGGCGCATCTTTTCGTCGTTTAATTACAGCATTTGCAATTCTTTTACTAAAACGCTCTTGGCCAAATTCCTTTAACACTTTTGCTAGCTCAGCTGCAGTTACTTTTTTTAGCCATTCAGCAGCTGTAATGCCTTGAGTCTTATCCATACGCATATCGAGTGGCCCATCTTGCATAAAACTAAACCCTCTCGTTGCATTATCTAACTGAGGTGACGAAACCCCTAAATCAAAAAATATTCCCTGCACGTCACCATCGAAGTTATTTTCTTTAGCAACTTGTGTAATTTTTGAAAAGTTTGTTTGCGTTAAAATAATTCGTAAATCATCACTAAATATTTTTCTACCATACTCAATTGCCTGCAGATCTTGATCAATCGCGAGCAACTTTCCATGCTCACCTAGACTTTCTAATATTTTTTTACTATGTCCTCCGCGACCAAATGTGCAATCAATATATTTTCCGTCAGCCTTAATATTCAATGCTTCAATTGTTTCATCCAGCAGCACTGGTAGATGCGTATCTAAAGCATCATTCATCTTTTAGATTGAAAGACTCTCGAGTGCTTCCGATATATCACTAAGTTTATTTTCTTCTTTTATCCAGCGTTCGCGCATTTTCTCCCAAGTTTCTTGGTCCCAAAGTTCAAATTTGTTTCCTTGACCAATTAGTACCGCGTGTTTGGTTAAATTTGCGAAATTTCGTAACGGTGGCGGTAATAAAATTCGATGATTTGCATCAACTTCACACTCAGTTGCATGACCCAGCAATAATCGTTGCAATCTTCTTACTTGTTTATTAATGCTTGGCAATGCCATTAATTTTTGTTGAATCACTTGCCATTCAGGCGCAGGATAAACAAGTAAACAACGGTCCACGTCTACAGTGATGACCAAACTGCCTTCGCAACTTGCTTGAATGCTGTCGCGATAGCGAGCAGGAAGGGACATGCGGCCCTTGGCATCTAGATTTAGATCGTTTATTCCCTGAAACATAATTGAATGAAATAGCTGTATTCGTCACGGATCTTTATTCCATGTTTTCCCACAATTTCCCACTTTTTGACACTATAGAAACGAGTCTGATGGATTGCAAGTGAATCAGCTCAAAAAAACCAAAAAATTTCTTATAAGACAGATAGTTAAGACAGTTTATACCCTTAAAAATACAAGGTATTTATCTAATAACTTACTAAGTATTGGGGGTTTAAAGGAGAATGGTAAGAATCTAGATTAACAGTAGCAGGTTTCGGTCATTTTGATCTCCAACTATGAGCATCATTTACATGATAATGGAGCCAGCCGATAAGCCGGGTTCTGTCGAGAGCAGTCATTCATCTAGGACTTGCGTCACCACAAGCCTCGAGCAACCTACCCGGGGACCGCATGGGCCATGCGTTGGATTGCTCCACGCCCCCCTATTTGGTCTTGCTCTAAGTGGGGTTTACCTAGCCGCACCTGTTACCAGTTGCGCGGTGCGCTCTTACCGCACCCTTTCACCCTTACCCACGAAAAATCATGGGCGGTTTACTTTCTGTTGCACTATCCATGGACTCACATCCTCCAGGTGTTACCTGGCACTTTGCCCATAGAGCCCGGACTTTCCTCCGCTCCACTTAGTTTAAGTACTAAATGCTCAAGCACTTAAAGTAAGTGGAGCAGCGACTGCTTAGCTGACTCCAATAAATAAGATAACACTCATTCTGGATGATTTTTAGAATTATCTTCTAAACCCAGCGAATAGAGCTGATTTCGGCGTATACCACTATATTTCGAAACAATCGTTGCGGCCTGTTTTAATGGCATATACTGCATCAAGTCTATTAAAAGCTGTGTAGCTTTATTCAACTCTGCTGCGTTTTCCGCTGCTGGATTTCCTTGCAAAATAAACACGAATTCTCCACGAATTTTATCTTGTTGCTGTTCTATTTGTTTCACAATTACTTCAAGTGATGCGCAAATATGCTGCTCATAATATTTAGTCAATTCGCGCAGTAATGCTGCTTTACGCTCTCCACCCATTACTTTTATACAAAGCTGAATAGATGATTGAATTCGTTGCGGTGACTCATAAAAAACTAAAGTCCGTGGCTCAAACTTTAATGCCGTAAATAACTTGCTTCGCTCATTGCTTGTTTTTGGCAAAAAACCCTCAAAGATGAATCGATCCGTTGGTAGACCCGCGACAGATAAACTGGCCGTTAGCGCACTGGCACCAGGAATGGGGCGAACCGTTAATCCCACGCCCTGAACAGCCGCAATTAGCTTATAGCCAGGGTCGCTGATTAAAGGTGTCCCTGCATCTGATACCAGTCCAATATCATGTCCAGACTGCATATGATCAATAATGGTTGATATTTTCTTAGATTCATTAAAATCATGTAGCGACTGTAATTTAGCTTGGATACCATAGTGATCTAGTAAGCGTTGAGTCACTCGAGTATCTTCTGCATATAAAACCTTAACCGCCTTGATGGTGTCTAAAGCACGCAGCGTAATATCGGCAAGGTTACCGATAGGAGTAGCAATGACGAACAAGGTGCCAAATTCACTCATAACTTTAAAATATAAATATTGAACCAATCATTAATATGTATACAAAACAACGTCATTTTTTAAAACAACTATTCACTATAGTACTGATTAGCATCGTATCAGGACTCTTGCTATCAAGTTGTGCTGATTTTCCGCTCAATGCAGAAAAAGTTTTTAACAAAAGTGGCAGTGCACAAACACGAAAAGCCGAAAAACTGCTTGCAGCGGGAGAATATCAACAAGCCGCAGCAATCTTTTGGGCAGAAGCCGAAGCAAAATCATCCCCACAAAAAGAAGCTCTACAAATTAGAGCAGCTGAAGCGGTATTGCAACCAGAAACCAAATTACAAGCCCAACAGTACCTTAGTGCTATTGATGAAAGCACATTGAACCAAGACTTATTTGTACGCAAGCGTGTTGCTAATGCAGAGCTGGCATTGCTGAACGGGCAACCACAGATCGCATTAGATGCAGCACCAGAAAAACTAATTAACTTATCAGAAAAATATAATCCACATTTACTAGCAGTACGCGCAAAAGCGTTAAACAGTGCAGGCAAATCTAGACAATCTATTGAAACACGAATTGTTTTAAATAATTTTCTAAAAAAACCAAAACAATTGAAAAGAAATAATGAGCTGATTTGGCAATCGTTACTAAATACAAATAATGCAGAACTCAATGCATGGTCTGAAAATAATACCAATCCTGAATTGGCAGCATGGATTAGCTTAGTTGCAATACAAAAAAGCCCGCACGAAAACCAAGCATCGATAGATAACGCACTTCAACAGTGGCGACAACGCTTTACTAAGCATAGGATCCCCAATCACATCATCGACTCAATCAATCAGGACTACGCTACATTTCATATTGCGCCAAATAAAATTGCCCTATTACTGCCGCTAACCGGTCGCTATAACAAAGTTGCAGATGCAATCTACTCAGGAATATCTACAGCACGTGAGTTTGGTGAAGCATTTAACCCTCCGCCAGAACTGATAGTCTATGACACGGGTGATGATGCCAGTTCTGCTGTTAGCTACTATCGAAGAGCGGTTAATGAAGGTGCTGATTTTATTATCGGACCATTTCAAAAAGAGGCAGTACGCACTTTGGCAAGCCAAGGCACCTTGCCTGTTCCTACGTTATCGTTGAATTATGCGGATGGCTATCTAACCGGTGCACAAAATTTATATCAATTTGGCTTGCTACCAGAAGATGAAGCAAAACAAGTTGCTGAACGTGCATCGTTTGAAAATAAAGGTGCAGCACTTGTACTGGTACCTGAAAGCGAATGGGGTTCACGTTTATTATCTGCGTTTACCAATCGCTTTCATGAATTAGGCGGTTCAGTTATTCAGGCTGAACGTTACAATCCACAAAATGCAGATTACTCTGTGGCAATTAAAAGTTTATTACAGCTCAATCAAAGTGAACAACGCAAACGAACCGTACAATCTATTATTAAAGCTGAAGTAGAGTTTGAACCGCGACGCAGACAAGATGCTGATTTTGTCTTCATTGCAGCATCTCCGCAACAAGCGAGACTACTACGCCCACAACTAAGTTATCACTATGCATCGGATCTTCCCGTGTATGCTACCTCACATGTTTTTTCTGGCAACGAGAATATTTCTGCTGACAAAGATATCAATGGCATTACCTACTGTGATGTTCCATGGATTCTTTCAA
>JBCCEI010000076.1:0-9203 GCA_039030355.1 Pseudomonadota bacterium
TAGCTAGTTAAATTTAGATAAGTATAACATTTACAATAGTGTGTTTACTTGTGAACGAGGTAAATTAAAGCAACTTTTTCAATTCGAAATAGTCAAAAAGCAAACCCTATGGAAATATGCAAATATCCTAATTCCAAGAGAATGCTTCCAGGCAAGCTGTTACCTGGTGATATCGTTGCTGTTCGTTATCCTATGTACAAACATTTAGCAATTGTAAGTGATCAACTAAGCACATTTAACGGTCAGACATTCCCAAATTTAATATCCTTATCCTACCGCACAGGTACGGTACAAGAAGAACCTTGGCATTCTGTTGTTGGAAACAAAGTTGTTGAAAGAAGTACGATTTCTGGAAACAAATCATCTCGATCCGTATTATCTCGTGCTCGCACCTGCATGCAACTAAACATTCAGTATGATTTACTGACATTTAATTGTGAACATTTTGTTCGATATGCTTGCGGGTTATCGGTTGAAAGCGTACAAATAAAAAATGCATTTTATGGAACAGCAATTGGAGTCGCATCATGCCTACTACTACCAAAAGTGACATTAACCCGGTTTGCTCTATTAGCTACAACAGGTGCGATAGCAAGCTTAAGGCATACATTGAACAAAATTTAATCGCACTCTAAGTTTCTTATTTTTAAAGTTTTTATAGATTCAAAGCAACGAATATTCATGTTTTAATGCATGGATGTCACGTGGATTACTCTGGTATCGTTCCGACTTACGTCTTAAAGACAATCCTGCACTTACTTATGCTTGCGCAAACTGCAATCAACTTGCTTTTGTATATTTTTATAACCCAGCCGACACATCCGATTGGAAGTTAGGCAGCACTAGTAAGTGGTGGATACATCACAGTCTAAACGAGTTACGAAATTCGTTATGCGATAATAATGCCGATTTAGATATTATATTAGCTGACCCCAGCAGTTCTCTTCTGGAGCTTTGCCAAAATAATCATATTGATCATGTTTTTTGGAATCGTCTTTATGAGCCAAACAATACTTCAAGAGACAAGAAACTTAAAAAATCATTACTTGAGAATAATGTTAAAGTCAAAAGCTTTAACGCCAGTCTATTATATGAACCTTGGGAAATTTCAAAGCCAGATGGCACACCCTATAGAGTCTTCACACCATTTTGGAATACTATTCGAAAACGAGGTTTAGATTTTAAAAAAACAAAAAATATACGTAGTTTCCCTGAGCATATTAAATTAAAAAAAATTAGTTCTTTTGAAAAAAATATATTAAATGCTAATTTATTACCAAAGTTAAATTGGAATGAGCAATTTCATCAGTATTGGCAGCCCGGTGAAAATGGTGCAGCAAAAAAATTGAAAGCATTTTTTAAATATGGTTTAGAAAACTATTCTTCAGGACGAGACTTCCCTGAAAAAGATTATACCTCTAGACTCTCACCGCATTTACATTTTGGCGAGCTTAGCAGTCGTCAAATTATTTTAGCTATCAGAAAGCTAACAGATAAAAATTCAAGTGAACAGATGTTAGAACAAGGTAATACATTCACACGCCAATTGGTCTGGCGCGAATTTGCTCACCATCTGCTTTATCACTTTCCAAAAACAGTAGATCAGCCTCTAAATCATAAATATATCCATTTCCCATGGGCCAAGGAGTTTCAAATAAATTTACATAGCTGGCAAAATGGTCAGACAGGTATTCCAATCATAGATGCAGGTATGCGTGAACTTTGGCATAGCGGGTGGATGCATAACCGTGTACGCATGATTGTGGGCTCCCTACTCACCAAGAACTTACGTATTCCTTGGCAAGAAGGTAGTAAATGGTTTTGGGATACGCTAGTAGATGCGGATCTTGCTAACAACACACTTGGCTGGCAATGGATCGCTGGGTGTGGAGCAGATGCTGCGCCATATTACAGAATTTTTAACCCTGTACTACAGAGCCAAAAATTTGACCCCTCAGGTAGTTATATACGTAAATGGGTTCCAGAGCTTAGCAAATTACCAGATAAACTTATCCACGCCCCTTGGGAAAGCTCTACTGCTGATTTAAAAAAGTTTGGCGTTTCGTTAAACAAACACTATCCAAAACCGATCGTCGACTTAAAGAAAAGTCGCGAACAAGCACTAAATGCTTACAATAAAATTAAATAAAACTAAAACCTCTATGTTACGGAGATCCCTTCAACACGCAATAAGTGGCTAAGCGACTCTTCCAACATTGATCTGGCTTGTGCAGTTGTTGCGTGCAAATATGCATGTAATGCTGCATCTTGTTTATTTTCATTTTCACATTCAGCACTGTAGATTTCAAAAGCAACAAGATCTCTAAGTAACTCAGTTAGATGTTTTGGACATTCACACTTGATTGTATTTGAGATTTGAGATAATTCAGCAAGTTGCTTATTACTAAAGCTTCGCGCTGGAATTGTTTGCTCAAAGTGTATTGTTGACCCAAATTGTAGCGCCGGCAATCTATCGCTACCACCTGAATGATAAATACATAAACGCGCAAGCTCTTGCACATCTACAGAAGAACGAATTACTGTTGTTTGCGAAGATTGTATTTGTTCAATATATTCTTGCGAACTAAAGCCATATATTAGGATGATATGCCAAGCACCACTCACTTCACGGATTTTTTTGATTTCAGCATGAGTATTTTGATTAATCGTTGGCTTTTCAACCACTACTACATCCGGTTGCTTGGTGTGCATTAAATTATTTCTTAGATCCGCTACATTTTCATATACACCAACAACTTCAATTCCATTAACTTCCGGAAGACCATCCAACACTCGAATAGGAATACTCTCTCCCAACAATGCAATATGCCTTACATCGTTCTCATTATTTTTAACATTTGCACGTTTCCCATCTACGTTTCCAACCAGAATAGAATCTGATTCTGCACGTTGCCTTAATTGATCATAAGATAGACTGGCAATCGTACCTATCGATATGCCCGCATCCACCATAGATTTAAGTAACAACAGCTTCGCAACATCATCACGCGAATAGTTTCGATCTCCAGATGCTGTGCGCGATGGGGTAACCGCCTGGTAACGTCTTTCCCATGCTCTTAATGTTTCAGAACCGATTCCTGTAATTCTCGATACGGCACCAATTTTGTAATGAGATTGCTGTTCATCCATATGTATTGATCTAATTTTATTTTTATATATATACAAAATATACATAAAAGCTGTTGAATTTAGATTTATATAATACAAAAGCTGTAATTATGCTCAAATACTTGTACATATATTATACATTCTAATGCAAAGCCAAAATATATTTATAACATACAGTGCAAATGCTGCTTAAGTCTAAGCTGGAAACCTTCATGAAGTAAGTTATTGGTACAAAGGATGCAAACACTATTAAGTACCACTGAGTCAATCTGAAACGAAATAGCGTGATGCTTTGTTAATCTAAATTTTATGCTTGATTATAAATCGGGAGATATTTACAAAATGCTCTAAATGTAGGTTTCGCAAATGCGTTAGTAAGACAACAGTCTTCTACACATAAAAGACAGAACGGTTTAAAGATTATTTAAAGCAGCTTGATTGATAGATAGTATAAGTACTTGAAATATCGATGCAATTTTATCGACGAAATTGCAATAGATTACATATTATGACTTAAGAATCTTTTTGTTGCTCGCGAATATTAGTATCACTCGCTTCTTGCAATATAGTATTGGCCTCATCTTCATTAAACTCATACACCAAGCTATCTCTATAGTATTCAACCACCTTATTCATGATTCGAATAACTTCAAAATCTTTTAGTTCATTAGAAGTACGGATGCCTTCCATATATTTCAAAACTTTGTGTTCCAAGGTGCTCTCACCAAAGTAGCTCATGAATAAACCTCTAAATTTTCAAGCAATATTAGTTACATGGTATTTAGCGTGAGTAAGGAGTGGAAATCTGAATCTGGCCTAACGATAGGTTTCAGGTGATAAAGGGTTGATATAAAGATCTTTATGACAAAAATTTGCATCTTGGATCAATCTCAGAATATAGCGCTAAGGTAGGAAATCTATATTTATGAATTCAAAACATACAATATAAATTTGCTTTACTAAGTCTTATATATGAGTGAAATTTTGCTGTATTTTCAACTATCGATACTACAGGTATTTCAGATTCAGTAATATATTGGCGTGTATGATGAGAATCACAGTTTAAGAAGTATCCATATATTAGATTCATTCTAAAGTCTAACGATTGGTGCGCAATTATTAGATGTAGCTAGCTAACTTTTGTTAACTCGATCACAATCTCCAACACACAATAAGCATACTGTGTCACTATATAGTTGATAAGTAACAATCATATGTAACGGACAGCTAGCGAAGACTAGTGAGATTGTCTACTTAGAGGGTTGGTAAAAAATGGAAATTTTTACTAATAATTTTGAGAGTTTTATGAATATCACAGAAGAAGAAAATGATTTCACTAAGCGTGTGCTTGAACGAAATGCACCAACTAATGATGCAGACATAATCACTTACATCGAAACGATTCATAGTATTGCAAGAAAAAAAACAACCGTATTTTTAAAAAAACACCATGTTAACTACCAGCAATGGCGCATTTTAAAATCGATTTTTCTTGAGCTAGCAATAACACCCGCGAAGGTATCGGCAGCAACATTCACAGACTCTGGCACAATTAGCAGACAGCTTGAATTACTTGAATCTAAAGGCTTAGTTCAAAGAGAACATAGCAAACAAGACCGTCGCGTCGTGAATCTAAAGCTAACATCAAAAGGTGAAATTGTTGCCAAAGATGGAATCAAGTACAGCGAAAAACTTGTAAATTGTGTGCGCGAAGAAATTGGTGATGATAAAACTGAAGAATTTCACCAAGCGCTAATTGGTGCACTTAAATGTTCTGCATTTAGTTCAGGCAAATAATTTTTACTGCTTCATCATTCCACTTATAAAGCAGCATCCATTTTATATAAAATAAAAAAAGCCTCTAGCATACCTAATGCATAGAGGCTTTATACTAATGCGTAGTTAGAATACGCATGGAGTTGGACGCTGGTTTATGTTTAGTGAAATTTATGTTTGTACAAGTACACTGCACTTGCAGCCATAATGCTCACTAACGCAATAATGTCAAAAATTAAAATTGTATGTGTAACTTCCATTTTATTACCCTACCAATAGTTAAATAAATAGTTATCTAAATTTAGTTAAACAAGCCTTCATGCGCTATTCGACTGCGAATTAATCTGTGAAATCCAGTCGTAAATTTCTAGTACTTGATCACGATTTAAATTCGTATCATTTGAAGTTCTATCAGCGGATTTTTGCTTATTTACCAAAGAATGCAGCTTTGTTTCTGATGAGAAACTAGGCAATCGGGAAGGCCTCAATAGCCTTTGAATCCTTTTTAGTGACAGCATGAATGCTCCTTTTCAATTCGTTAGTTATATCCTATAACTCAGCTCTACTTATCCTGTATAGCTGTAACTCATTGTATCGGCGTGTTATTCAAAAACCTTAGTTTTAACCCCAAATGGTCATCTGCGATTGATAACTGGCAATAAGTCACGGATTTTAGGTAGGTTTATATTAAATATTCATATATTTTATGGATTTTGACCGCCATCTGCACGATTGATTATTCATACATATAAGTGTTACTGCTTTTGCATTTCGATTTGATTGCTTTCTAACGGCATAAATATTTTACTAATCTCGTCTTGAACTTCACTTTTTAGCCAAATATCAAATCTGTCTTCTTTTACAATCACTGGCATTCGATGATGAATCTCTGCCATTTTTGAATTTGGTTTAGTTGTCAGAATCGACATGAACATTTCGCCAGACTTTTGGTTAATTTCATATAAACCACCTAAAGCAAAACCATTACCAAACGCAGGTTCTATACGATAGCAGTCACGTTTTCCTTTGGGTTGGTTTTCATCCCATTCAAAGTACGCACTTACTGGAATAATGCATCTTCGATTTTTAATTGCATCTTTCCAAGTTGGTTTATCCCATGCTTCATATGCTCTAGTGTTAATTAGCGGCCTCTTTGCAAAGGACCGTTCCCAACCCCACTTCATTTGTGCAAGTTCATTTCCATTCTCAGATCTAAACACCACTTGTACATCATCACTTGGATAGATTTGATCGCGTGGAGTAAATGCAATCTCTGCATCAATAAGTGCTTCTACGATATTGTCTGGGAGCCGATCTAGTGAAAAGCGTCCACACATTGCGTGTACTCCTGATTAATAATCCTTGGCCATTGATGGTACCACGCATTTTCTTGCTCAGGCTCAATCGTCACGATGTACACACGTTGCTCATATTTATAACGTGCAACTAAGCCTTGCAGGCATTGCCCTTTAACTAAATCAAACCAATGATTCACACCATCGTATGTTTTCTCCATAAAAGATTTAGCTGGAATTTTTACAGGCTGTGGTTGCCAGCAATCCCATTGCCCTTTGTATATGGCTTCTAATCGCGCCCATCCACCTAACGGCAAAGCTCCTTGTTGTTGCTTACGCCTCCCCCATGGCAAACGCACTATATTTTTAGACTTAGTAATAACTGGCAACGTCGCTTTAGGATTATGAAAATAAATACGATTGTCGTTGTTCTCAAAGCAGTATAGAACGCCACTGCTCATGCCGTCTTACAGTGCCCTGGATTAACCTCAAACTCAAACATCTTGCTTATACCGTTTTACGTACTCCGTCAGGCTTCCATGCTGGCGCAATAACATTTGGCATGTTTGAACGATTTAAAAGATTTGCAGGTGCTAATGCAAATTCACCATAACGTTGATTAATTTTATCCATCGCTTGATTAATGTTGTTACGCTTAACATCTTGCTTGCTAAACAAAGAAAGTTGATTACCTTTAATTTTTGGGTCCACTGCAGTAATTTGCACCTGAAAGCAACCTTCTCCTTTCCAATAATTATTTAATAAATCATTTGCCAATGTTTTGATTACATAACTATCATCAGTTGGCTCGATGGTTTTCATTTTTAATGCTAACCATCCTTGTTCGGTACGAAAACCAATAAAAAAACGTTGCGCTTCTAATTCGTGTTTGCGCAAACGCGCGGCAACTTTCTCTGCCATATGGTGCAAATAAATCTTTAGAGTATTTTTATCGGTAGTATTAGGAGGCATTACTTTTCCATGCCCAATCGATTTAGGCGCTGCGACCGTTGGATGCAAAGGCTCTGGATCCAAACCTTGCGCCATATACCAAATACGCCTACCTGGGTTACCAAAGCGCCGCGCCAATTCCCCTATCGGCAATTTCTCCATATCGCCACATACACGCACACCACGGTTTGATAAAAACCGACCAATACCTTTTGCAACACCGCATAAATCTGTTACAGATAAAGGACTCAAAAATTGTTTTGACTCCCATGGAGGTACTACAACGTGGCCATCTGGTTTATCTTGCTTAGCAGCGACTTTGGCAGTGGTTTTATCGCCACTAATTCCAATACTACAAGGCACACCTCCTGCTTCGTATACAGTATCTTTAATAAGCTTGCCGATCTTTGCAGGATCACCATAAATACCTTGGCAGTGCGTAAGTTCTAGAAAAGCTTCGTCGACTGAAAATATTTCAATATCAGGCGTGATGTTTTGCAACGCAGACATGATATTAGTAGACACTTCTGCATATCGATAAGGCCTGGCAGGCACTTGAATGACATCAGGACATAATTCTTTTGCTTGTTTAATTCGAATGGCAGTTTTTATGCCATAGGCTCTGGCCTCATAAGAGCAGGTAATAAAACATGTCCCGGTAAGCCCATTCGTAATGCCTATTGGTCGGCCACGTAATTCTGGATGATCATGTTGCTCGATGCTTGCAAAAAAAGCATCCATATCGATAAGCGCAATAGCACGTTTCCAGCGTTGCATAAGTGGTCAACATAAATCAGGTATACATTCTTACTTGACCCACCAAAGTACCCTGTATCGTGACGCGACTAGCCGCATATTCTTTAGGTTGCATATTCTTATTTGATGGAATTAAACGAATCACATCTCGGCTTGGAAATTTAATTCTTTTTAGAGTCGCTTCTTGATCATCAATCAACGCTACAACAATTTGATTACTTCGTGCATTGTTCGCTTGCTCAATAACCACAAGGTCGCCACTACGAATGCCTTCATCAATCATCGAATGACCTTTCACTTGCAACACATATCGGTTGGGGCCACCTAATAAGTTTGCAAAATTAATCAGCTCGCGATTTTCAATGGCTTCAATGGGTTTGCCGGCAGCAATGCGCCCTAAAAGTGGCAGTTCGTGAGAATCGGGATGGCCTTCCAATTCAATACCACGATGCTTTTGGTGCCGGCGTATGTAACCCTGCTCTTCTAAAGTAGATAAATAGCGATGCACAACGCCTTTAGATTGAATACCCAAACCCGCAGCAATTTCCGTTAACAAAGGAGCTTTATGGTATTTGGCAATGTACTCTTGAATGAATTGTAAAGTAGTTTGTTCGCGTTCAGTTAACATAATGTTCTCCATAAGTTCTCATCATAGAGAACTTATGGAGAACATTCAATGGGCTTCGCAAATATTTTTTTGATTACTTGCAAGATATTGTTCTATAAGCCTTTTTGCTTGCTCTTGCTCAGTCTCGGTAAGCGCTTGGTACTTCTCTCTATCTTGATTTAAATAAGGCCAACCGTATCCCCAGCGATACCAATTATAGAAATATGGGCTACCACCAAAACGAACACCTTCATACATTGCTTTTGCCAGTACTTCGTCTTGTGTTTTTTCAAAAACACATTTCTTAAGTTCACGATCTGCTAACTTACGCTCTTCTTCCGTACCACCTTTCCAATAGGCCAAATCATGCTGAAAACAACATTCACACCAGTCATCTTTTGTAATTAAAGAACTATCAGGAAAAAGTGAACAACCATCACTGGCGAACGGACTTAAGGATGTCTCATTGCTACACGCAATACAAAACATAGTTATAAGGATTAAAGCGCTACGTAAATATAATTTTAGTCGTATGTGCATAAAAGAAAATGGCGCGCCCGGTAGGACTCGAACCTACAACACCCGGCTTCGAAGGCCGGTACTCTATCCAGTTGAGCTACGGGCGCGTATCTATAAGTATAGCGGGTTGATTGATGATTTGGATTAGCACAATATCTGTGAATGACAGA
>JBCCEI010000077.1:0-9073 GCA_039030355.1 Pseudomonadota bacterium
AAAACAACTTCTTTTTTTGTGGTTCTGAGGGGTCAAAAAATTGACGAACGGTTCAGATATAGGTTAAAAACCGGTACCTTATGGACGAATTGTGGAAGAGCGACACGGCGACCATGCAGAGTTGCGGTGGTTTGGCTTGACGGTGAAGTTACGCCTGGAGTAGAATACGTATGCGTAGGGTTGCTCAATTACACAGCCATGCTCGGCCCAAAACTGCTCGAGTGTTTGGATAATTTGTTGAAAGCTGAATGGATGCTTAACGGATGTATTTGACATATTTTTCTGGCACGTCTGCCGCGTGAGTATAGCGACGCCTAGCAGCTGCTACCAGTCAATGGCAGTGAATTTTATGTATCTGATGAATATCGATGTATTTAGGATCGAGCAATAAAAAAGGCAAGCGATTGCTTGCCTTTTTTAAGATAAGTGCTGCTAAAAAGACGTCCCTGTCACGCAGCCCTCTTCCCTAAGTCGGTTAGATAAAAACTCTTCATTCTGAGCTATCTATTTTGCGTCCCTACAAGTTGCTTTTCTTCCTGAGTTACAACTTCAAACCTTTGTTACAAATGTGTAGAGGCGACAATCCTTGTCTGAGGTCTTCCCTATAGTGCTTGCTTACGCTTCACACCCTCTACAGTTCATTTCACACATTTCCATATGTGTTAACGGCATCCATTCCTATTAGCTGAATCCTTTCTGCTGTTAACTGCGGTGCTTGTCACCACACAGTTTTTCCTTAACTGTATGTCTATATGCCCAAGCTAGTGCAGCTAAACTTGCAGCGATCCATACGATATAAACAGTTGTGAATACATCAGTTGAAACGCCCATAATGACCTCCATGCCATCGTTACTTTGCTTATTCAAATCCTTAGAACAAGCGATACAAAAATCTTAGTTGTTATACAGCAAGGCCTGTGCCAAATGAGACGGTGTTTGCATCGTTTCGGTAAGGTACTGATGTGCAGTTAGTTAGCTAAAATACCTACACATCTTGTAATGTGATGCAGTTAACATCATGACAAAATTTGTCGGCAATATTGGACGGATGGTGACAAATCTGGACAGAGAACGATTTACCTATAATGCATTAACCATGATTTAATTAATGGATTTTTGGTGGGTCACTTATTTACTGTGTGAAAGTAGGTAATTCTTCAGAAAATTTATTGAATTGAACTCTCTGAGTTATTCGGCTTGTTAAAAATTACATACCGCACCAACTTAGTGCTGATAGGCACAGGAATAGTGCATATAACTGCATTGGGTTGATCACAAATTCCTAAAAAGCTGCGTATAATGTGCTAATACTTAGGTATAAGCCTCATGAGAGTGCATTGGCACATATTATGCTTTAAGTACATCTACAATATGAACGTAGCTAGCAACTAGCTGCAAACATAAGAATAACGCCATACAACTTACAAAAAGTTTATAAGAGTCGAAGCTAAGGAGAACCTAATGTCCGCGAGTGATGTAATCAAAATGATGAATGACAACGATGTGCAATTCGTTGATTTTCGATTTACCGATACCAGAGGTAAAGAACAACACGTATCCGTACCTGCATCTACTGTAGAAGAAGATATTTTCGAAAAAGGAAAAATGTTTGATGGTTCTTCTATATCAGGTTGGAAAGGAATTAACGAGTCCGACATGATTTTAATGCCGGACGCAGAAACAGCAGTGGTTGATCCATTTTTTAGTGACTCTACTTTAATACTTCGTTGCGATATTTTAGAACCCTCAACCATGGAAGGTTACGGTCGTGATCCTCGCTCGGTCGCGAAGCGTGCAGAGGCATATTTAAATTCTACTGGTGTTGCAGACACAGCATACTTTGGGCCTGAGCCAGAATTTTTTGTCTTCGATGATGTTAAATGGGGTAATGAAATGTCTGGCGCATTTTTTAAAACATGCTCTGATGAGTCTGCATGGAACTCAAGTAAGGAATTTGAAGATGGCAACATAGGTCACCGTCCAGGTGTTAAAGGTGGATATTTCCCTGTTCCTCCAGTTGATTCACTGCAAGATTTACGCTCTGCAATGTGTCAAGTTTTAGTAGAAATGGGTGTTGTGGTAGAAGTGCACCACCATGAAGTGGGTACTGCTGGGCAATGTGAGATTGGTACACAATTTAATACGCTTACCAAACGTGCTGATTGGAACCAAATCTTAAAATATGTCGTGCTAAATGTTGCGCATAACTATGGGAAGACGGCTACATTTATGCCAAAACCAATTGTTGGTGATAACGGCAGTGGTATGCATGTGCACCAGTCACTATTTAAAGATGGTAATAACTTGTTCCAAGGCGACCTATACGGCAACCTTTCGCAAACAGCGATGTACTACATTGGCGGTATTATTAAACATGCGCGAGCAATTAATGCGTTTTCAAATGCAAGCACTAACAGCTATAAGCGTTTAGTACCTGGCTTTGAAGCACCGGTGATGTTGGCATACTCCGCACGCAACCGTTCTGCATCAATACGTATTCCATATGAGTCGAATCCAAAAGCGCGCAGAATCGAAGTGCGTTTTGGTGATCCAACAGGTAATCCATATTTAACTTTTGCTGCAATGATGATGGCTGGACTTGATGGTATACAGAATCAAATCGATCCCGGTCCTGCCAACGATAAAGACCTTTATGATCTTCCTCCAGAGGAAGAATCTAAAATTCCAACTGTTTGTTCTTCATTAGATCAAGCATTAGAAGCGCTTGATAATGATCGCGACTTCCTCAAAGCAGGTGGAGTCTTTTCGGACGATTGCATTGATGGCTACATCGAGTTGAAGATGGATGAAGTTACAGCACTTCGTCAGGCGACTCATCCAATTGAGTTTGAGCTCTATTACAGCTGTTAAACTACTGTTTTTAGCTTAGGTCTTAAGGCGCCTCAACGCATTAAGTGGGTTTGAGGCGTTTTTTTTGCAACTTGGTACTGTTTTTTTGGGTCTTATACTTATCTGAGCGTAAGATGAGTTGAGTTATATAGGATTCAAATTAATGCGTATTGGTCTATTTAAAATAGTTATTGTTGTATTGTTTGCTGGTAGTGCACAAGCAGAAATCTACACTTGTAAAAATGCAAAAGGTGAAACGATATATACAGACTCACCGAGTCAATGCGTCAATGCAGAAGAAGTTAAAGTTGACAAACTACCGTCACTTACACCTTCAAAATCCATTGTTGTTCCTTTAACAAGTCAGAGCGACAAAGTAGATGAAGAGGGATCTACTTACTCAGTGCTTATAATAACTTCTCCAAAAAATGACGCTGTTATAAATGATAATAAAGGTGCCGTAACAATAAATTTCCAATCAAAACCAGCATTACAAACACGCAAAGGCCATAAATATGTTATTAGCATCGATGGTAAAGAAGTTTATCAGGGTAGTAGCACAATCACTGCATTAAAAGATGTTGATCGTGGTTCTCATACAATATCGGCAAAAGTAATAGCAAGTGATGGCTCTACAAAAATTAGTGCAAAACCAGTGTCATTTACATTTAACCAGTTCTCTGAATTGAAAAATACAGAAACTAATACTGCAGATGTAAGAGCTGGTGAAGGAATTGTAAATGATTTTGACGATGTAGATCCAAATGATAACTCTGATAGGGTCATTTCCAATCAAAAGTTTCCAAATAATACAAAATTTAACAGGCCTGCCACCCCACCACCTGCATCAAATTAGTGCCGAAATATCAGGGGATACATTGCTCCTGAAGGATGCTTAGCCCTATTTTAGGGCACACAACACTATTTTAATACAGAAAATGCACTATAATAGTGCATTACGGTGATTATTAGGTGGCTAAGCCATTGATTTATAGTAGGAATATCTTTGCTTCTATTGGAGCGATTATTGCTACTAGTTATACATAGCGATAGCTAAGTAACCAATATGACAAATACACCAAGCAACATTTTTAGGGATCTGCCCGTATTTATGCACAACTCCGATAACAATCAGCATAAAAGAATACTAGATAACCTAGCACTTGCAGTTTTTTTGGTTGACGAGAATTTATGCCTTAAATATCTCAACCCAGCTGCTGAGGAAATTATTGGTACCGGTGTTCGACATGCAATAGATCGCCCATTAACGGATTTTGTTTTAGATATTGATGGAAGGCTATTGGAGCATGTGCAAAGTAGCATGCAAAACGGTCACCCGATGACGCAACGTGAGGTTTGTATGAAGCGTGTGATGGGTAGCGAAATCACAATCGACTGCTCGATCACTCCTATGCTTGCAAAAAATCAGCAAGCGATTTGTTTGTTAGAAATTATTCAAGTTGATCGTATGGTTAAAATTAGCCGCGAAGAACATCTTTTGTCTGAAACGCAGGCAACACAAAATATGTTGCGTGGTTTAGCACATGAAATAAAAAATCCACTTGGTGGTTTACGTGGTGCTGCGCAATTACTTGCGAGTGAATTAAATGAAAATTCATTACATGAATATACGGATGTAATTATAAGTGAAGCGGATCGATTGCGAAAATTAGTCGATCGTATGTTTGGCCCAAACATTACGCCATCGAAAAAACTGCTCAATATACATGATGTACTTGAACATATAAGGCACTTATCGATTGCGGAAACCCCTGTGGGTGTAAATTTCATAACCGACTATGACCCAAGTATTCCGGAACTACATGCCGATCGTGACTTACTGGTTCAAGCAATTCTTAATATAGTTCGCAATGCGGTGCGCGCAGTTAAACAACAAGGTGAGGTCACTTTAAAGTCAAGGATATTGCGCCAATATACGATCGGCGAAGTGATGCATCGTTTAGTAGTCGAGGTGAGTGTAATTGACAATGGCGCAGGCATTGACGAAGAACTAAAACCACAGATTTTTTTCCCAATGGTTTCTGGTAATGAAGATGGTTCAGGTTTGGGTTTGCCTATTTCACAAAACCTAGTCAGTTTACATGATGGCTTAATTGAATTTGATTCAGTTGCAGGGCACACCGAATTTCGAATTTTACTTCCTGTAAATGGTGAAAATAAATTTAAAATAAAAAAGTAGTTTGAAAATGAATAAAATTTGGGTAATCGATGATGATCAAGCAATCCGTTGGGTGCTTGAACGCGCGTTTCAAAAAGCGGAAATTCCTGTAGAAACTTTTTCGTCTGCAACCTCAGCATTTGACGAAATCCAACACAGCACACCTACGGCAATCATCACCGATGTACGTATGCCAGGAATGGATGGGTTTGATTTTCTAGAGCGTATCAAAGACGGACACCCCGATTTACCCATTATTATTATGACTGCGCATTCAGATTTACAAAGTGCAGTGGGTGCTTATCAAAAAGGTGCGTTTGAATATCTACCAAAACCATTTGATGTAGAAGATGCGGTGGAGCTTGCGAAACGTGCCTGCCTGTCAGCAAAAGAAGAGCCAGAAGAGCAAAGATCATCAACAGATGTTTCAGCTAATGAAGTACCGGAGATTATTGGTGAGTCACCGGCAATGCAGGAAGTATTTCGTGCAATTGGTAGATTATCAAATTCAAATGTTACGGTATTGATCAATGGTGCATCGGGTACCGGCAAGGAACTTGTGTCACGTGCATTACATGACAACAGTCCGCGTGCACTAGGCCCTTTTATTGCTTTAAACATGGCGGCAATACCACGCGAACTAATGGAGTCGGAACTTTTTGGGCATGAGAAAGGTGCATTCACTGGTGCACAAGCACAGCGCAAAGGCCGTTTTGAACAAGCCAATGGCGGCACACTGTTTTTAGATGAAATTGGTGACATGCCCGCAGATTTGCAAACACGTTTATTGCGTGTGCTATCAGACGGAAACTTCTATCGTGTTGGTGGTCATCAAGCGATTAAAGCAGATGTACGCATTATTGCTGCCACTCACCAAAACCTGGAAGCGCGTGTCCGTAATGGCGAGTTTCGTGAAGATCTATTTCATCGCCTCAATGTTATACGTGTTGTTTTGCCAACACTGCGAGAGCGTAAAGAGGATATTCCTGCACTGCTAAAACATTTCATGAGCGCTTCTGCCAAGGAACTAGGTACTGAAGCAAAAAAAGTATCGGATGAAGTAGTAGAGTATCTAAGTGCATTGTCATGGCCTGGAAACATTCGTCAATTAGAAAATGTTTGTCGCTGGCTGACCGTGATGTCATCAAGTAACGAAATCCGTATGCAAGACCTACCGGCGGAAATGCTTAAAGATGAAATGTCGGTTGTAGATGAATCAAGTTGGCAGGCATTACTAAGTGAGTGGGCAGACCGTGAATTATCAAAAGGCTCTGATGCAATTTTGTCACGCGCCATGCCAGAATTTGAGGCTATTATGATTAAAGCAGCAATGAAAAAAACCAATGGTAAGCGTCAAGAAGCTGCGAAACTTTTGGGTTGGGGCAGGAATACATTGACGAGGAAAATTCAGGAGTTAGGGTTGTTTCAATCTTGATTTGTAAATGTCTGCTTACGGCCAATAGCGGGCACTAATACATTGTATTTCCGTGTACTGAATCTTTAGGTATCTGTTGCATAGAATCCCAGTGCTCAACTATCTTTCCATTTTCGTCAAATCTAAAAAAATCCATCGTTACATACTCGTCTCCTTCGGGCCAAATTTGATGAGTATGTAGTGCTACTAAGTCACCCTCAGCAACTGATCGGACAAACTCAATGCTTTTTTCTGGGTACCCTTCCGACATTTTTTCAAAATACTCAATAAATGGTTCTTTCCCGTCACCCACCATTGGATTGTGCTGAATATATTTATCCCCAACATATTCTTCAATTGCCTTTCTTGGATTACCTTCATAGGCCATCTTGTAAAATGTTATTGCACATTGTTTATTTTTATTTAGATCCATACTTTTTCTCGTTTGTATATATTAATGTTCGCTTTGGGTCGTTAGTGGCCAATCTACATTCTCTCTAATTTCTAAATGTGCAATATTTTGTGCTTGCTTCAAACGATCAATTCGATTTTGCAAATTACAAGATTGTTTATGCATGTCTAGTACATTTATATTAAAAATATTTCAGTTATATTACAAAATAATACGAAAATATTACTTTTAGTCATCTGGGTAACTCTATTAGAGCAGCTGTACAAATTTATTTCCTCTAACTTAGAGATTAGTTACATAAAATGTATTTTCATTTAAGTTAATCTCGATGTCGTAAGAACACGCTCATATTTCTAACGACAAACTTGCCCCGCCAACCCCTGCGGGGCTTTTTGTTTATATCTGCTTTCGGCCAATAGCGGACATTTTATGAAATATTAATTATACCTATCCCATGCAAAATTGAAGCTAGTAAAAAAATAACTGTCAAAAATAGTATCGTTGAATAGGCTACTGTATAAACAAACTCCTGTAATTTATGATTTTTGTATACTCCTCTCTCATCATCTAATCTTGTGAAAGTTTTAGATAAAGGGATTAGTATATAAAGAGAAAATGTTGGCACAAAAGCAATTATACCTAGTAAAACAAATATACTTTTTCCGCTTTCTATTTTAGCTTCCCCTTCATAAAAATAGCCAAGGGCTGTAAAAAGAAAAAAAATAAATATAGAGAATGGTACAACTTTCCAAAACTTCTTTTTATGTGCTTTGAAAGTTTTGGCTAAGCGATAGTATGGGTTACGCATTTAAATTTACGTTTATGAATGTCCGCTATGGGTCGTAAGCAGTCATTTTAAAGTTATGAATTGAATTTCCCATCTTGTTCTTCATTTATGCCATACAAACTTTAATTTGTTGCATCGTCCATGATGGACGTCATATTCGCGCATCCATGCGCTTACTCAAACTTTGCAATCGTTTCCTTCAAGTGCCCATGTTTCAATTGTATTTTCTGTCGAGACACTAATAGTGACTATGCAATAGAAAATGTCTTCTTTAATCGTTCCATCAATAGCGGAATTGGCAACACCTGTATCAAACAGCCATGAATAATGCGCGACACCATTGGGTGCGTTATTTATATTTGAAGGTGTTCCCCAATGCTCAATTAAACCATTCACATGATGGCCTTTCCAAGTGTCTAAATTGAACTCAAGATTTGCTTGAGAGGCGCAACCTATTACGAGAGTGAGCAGCATGCTTAAAAATAAGCTTCTTTTCATTGCCTCTCCTTATACTTTTATTATTTTTATAAAGAGTATTTTATAGCGAAATATGATGTCCTGCAGAAAGGGAATAACCTACTGATTTAATGGCCATCTATTGTTTATTAAACGCATCCTTCAGCATCTGAATGAGTTTGTAAGGCTCCAATTATTTCACTTACATGTAGATGATTGTTTTGTTCGAGATATTCAATAATTCCTTGGTTTAATTTTTTACAACAAAGTGGATCATAGAAGAGACCTGTGCCTAGGCCAACAGCTGTTGCCCCCGCAATGATAAATTCAATTGCATCCGTTGCGTTCACAACACCGCCTTGGCCGATGATTGGAATATTATGAGGTTTGCAAACTTGAAACACCTCATGCACTTTTAATAATGCAATTGGTTTTATTGCAGGGCCGGAAAGGCCACCTTGGTTGTTATGTATGATAGGTTGTTTTTTGTGTATATCAATCGCCATGCCCATAACAGTGTTGATCACTGCAAAAGCATCACTGCCTGCTTCAATACATAACTTTGCGTTGTGCTTTATGTCCGTTTGGTTAGGTGAAAGTTTGGTAATGATGGGTTTCTTTGTAACTGAACGACAGGCTTCAACTACACGTGCAGACATCTCCGGGTCATTACCAAAAGCAACACCACCTTCTTTTACATTAGGACAGGAAATATTAATTTCAATTGCATCTATCACTGAGTCGTCAAACTTTCGTGTGACTTCGATGTACTCTTCAATGGTTGAGCCAGAAACATTGGCAATGAAACGTGTTTCTGAAAAATCGAGTTTTGGCAATATGTCATTGACTACATGATCTACACCAGGATTTTGCAATCCGATTGCATTCAGCATGCCATCTGGTGTTTCGGTGATGCGGTGTGGTGCATTGCCAAATCGTGCTTCACCTGTGGTGCCTTTTAGGCATATGGCACCA
>JBCCEI010000078.1:0-8865 GCA_039030355.1 Pseudomonadota bacterium
AATCAAACTGCTTGATTAAAATAACATCAGGGAAAGCGTAGTCCTCTTGCGTTTGAAGGAGGAAAGCGCAACTGCATACTCAAGAAGGTATAGCCACAGTCATGGGTGCATTTGTAAGATAAACGCACTAGGATGCATATAGAATTTAAAACTAAATTTGCTTGCTTAGCGAGTTCTAAACACTTATTGCTATAAAGTTTTATTTGAAAAAGTTTGTGAATTAAATGTTAGTTACTTTCGGATTCCACTCCCAAATTGTTTTGTTTTGTATCTAGAATTTAGTCAAATTAGTGTGCCTTCAGTAGTTTCAAAGCCATCATCAGAGGTGACAGTTATACCCGTAATAATATGTTCAAAGTGCCATACTTCGTTAGTTACATTATTATAAATGATCCCGCTTATTGAAGTTGAACTTATGCCGTACCAGTCTAGCTCTAACGATGCGCCGCCATCCTCTACACTAAACGTAGGTCCTTTAGGTCCTTTAGGTCCTTGACCAGCAAAGTCATCACTTAAAAAATCTAAACTTAGTCCATAGCCTCCAAATTCTAAACACACACCACCAGGGTGATCGAGAAACTGATGAAGGCCTGCAGTTATCGTTGCAGAATTTGCAAACGGCACGGATAAGAGTAATGGTTATGGATTTATTCACAACTGTATTCCTGGAAACTTTTCTAGCACAGACACTGTCTCAAAAGGACTGTATTTAACTCTAACCAACGAATTGATGGATTATTCATCAAGACCCGAAGTGCTCACTCATCCCAAGAGGGTAATAAGCCGTAATCCTAAAAATTGGACAATTGGAACATATTTCAATTGTCATATTGATATGCGACTTCATCAATTTATTAAAATTATTCACTGCATTGATCTATATTGGTCCTTAAATGTCATTAATAAATTTAGTTATTGATTTTTAATTTATAAAAACTATGAAAAGTTTGCGTATTTTGGTAGCAGTTTTTCTCTTGTATTGCGGCATGTCCCTCTCTAATGCAGAGGAAATTTCCAGCGTGATAAGCCAGAGTTTAGCCGTAGTGGCTAATCAGCGAGATCCAGAAAGTATAGAGATTGCAAAATATTATATTGAAAAAAATAGTTTATCAGATCAACAGCTTTATCTGGTTGATATTGATCCCAGTAAAGCATCGTTAAGTGCAAAATCATTCAAAAAAGTAAGGGCAAAATTAGAATCACAGATTTCAGACTCATACCAATTTTATCTTTTCGTATGGCCCAAGCCTTATAAAGTTGATTGCATGTCCATTACTTCAGCATTTGCATTTGGGTTTGATAAAAAATATTGCTCTATTAAAAATTGCAGTAATACAGCAGAGAGTCCTTATTTCAACAGCAAATCAAAAAAACCTTTTCAAGACTTCAAGATGCGTCCATCGATGCTGCTTGCATACGATGATCTAAAGCAAGCAAAAGCATTAATTGATCGAGGTGTGTTAGCCAAACAACAGAATAAAACAGGCAAGGCATACTTAGTGAGTACTAGTGACCGTAATAGAAATGTTAGAAGCTTGTTATATGAGCTTATTCACAAGAAACTTCAAAATTTTTATCCAGTAGAAATTGTGGAAGCGAACTCGATAAAAAATAAAAAAGATGTGATGTTTTATTTTACTGGTCTAAAGGAAGTTCCACATATACAGACAAACACTTTTTTACCTGGTGCCATTGCTGATCATTTGACATCAACTGGAGGGGTATTATTTGGAGGTAAGCAAATGAGTGTCTTGGAGTGGATCGATGCGGGTGTATCTGGAAGTTATGGGACGGTTACCGAGCCATGTAATTTTCCGCAAAAGTTCCCTAATCCTTATATTGTCATCGGACGTTATCTAACGGGTGAAACCCTGATTGAGTCGTATTGGAAGAGTGTGAAATCTCCCGGCGAAGGGCTGTTCGTGGGTGATCCGCTCGTCAACCCCTTTAAAAGGGCAAATTAACCGCGATTTCAAAGGGCATTACA
This sequence comes from Pseudomonadota bacterium, assembly GCA_039030355.1. GTDB lineage: Bacteria > Pseudomonadota > Gammaproteobacteria > UBA4575 > UBA4575 > JABDMD01. Next base: position 1,988 of record JBCCEI010000078.1, read on the forward strand.
AACTTTTTTCGAGCTACTCCATTAGGAGTAGGCTTTAAGATTGTTCAAAAGCAAATCAGTGCGTTACTACGACAATTCTGAATGAGCATTCAATGCTAGAGCTATCTCTCTCCCAAATAAGAATGATTCTTATTGACATATAGGATATTCAAGTCTAGTATTCGCTTTAATCAGCTAATGAAAAGCGCTGTGGAGAGGGAAGCATGTGTCGGTTATTTGATTTGATACTGCTTAATCCAATGCGACTATTATCAAGCCAGTAATAAAAAAATAGGCATTACAGAAACATGCCATACATGCTAGGAGTTATAAACATGAACAAGTATGCGTACGCTATTTTATTAGTAGCGTCTTTTTTACTTACGGGTAATGCGCAATCTGCGCAATTTCAACTAGACTTAACAGCAGATGGAGACAGTCGTTTCATTGATCATTTTTCTGCATCATATGCTGAAATTACAAGACCTTGGAATGGTAGTCAGGAAATTGATGGGTTCTTTTGCATTGATGGAACAATGTGTCCCCCTGGAATAGGCACGGATGGCGAAATTGGAAGTGGACGGGATATATTTCCAAATGAAACGGCTTTTACTAATGCAGGATTACTAGATTATGATATGAGTGGAGTTAGCGGATCTGGTATTGAATCAGCTTCCATAACTGGACTTTCACTAGATTTTTTCCAGCATGTACTTGCAGAAAACATACTCAATGCAGATTACGTAACAAACGTAAATTCATTTTCTGGGACTGTTGATCTATTCAATGGACAAGTTTCGTCAATTGACCTTACGGCAGACATAACTAATGTTTTTGACAGCGCGGGTTTTGGTATGGTCCCATTTCAAGGAACATTTACAATTACAGATAACTTATTTGCTTTTCTAGTCGATGAGACAGTTGCGAGTCCAGCAGGACCTTTCAGACAAGAATGGGATATAACTGGAAGTGTTGATAATTTGGCTGCGATTCCCCTACCTGCAGGAATCTTCTTGCTCGCGCCGGGTTTACTAGGCTTAGTCGCAATCAGTCGACGCCAGCAAAGATTATCTATTTCTTAACAATTGGGAGTAAACAAAATGAAAAGATTGAATTTGATAACTCTCCCTTTAGCATTTTTGGCACTATCAATTGTGGCATCAGCTGCGCAAGCACTAACTGTCAACATTGATACCCCAACAGGTACTAGAGATCGAGGCTTCATTGGTCCAAGTGCATGCGATGGTCTTTTTTTCTGCACAACTACACCTGCCACAGAAGGAACTTATTGGGCACGTGCTTTGAGTGGAGATCCAGATAATTTTGGCCAACCGGGCCCAGCGATAGAGATTGCTCGTTTGTACCATATCTTTGATCTATCTTCGATCACTCCGGGTACGATCACAGGAGCAACTTTAAAAATACCTCATGGGTCACGCTCATATACGAGTACAACACCTACTGGCCCAGGTGACCCAACAGAGTCGCTTTCATTATTTGATGTTTCATCATCTACAAGTGATCTGCGATCTAATTCCCTTTCACCTGCGATGACAGATGCAATTTTTAATGATCTTGGTACGGGTACAGAATTTGGTAGCTTTGTTGCTACAGAAGCGAGTAACAATACTATTGAAGAGATTATTTTGAATGCAGCTGCAATTGCATCTTTGAATGCTGCAGCAGGTGGAGAATGGGCAATTGGTGGCGCATTAACATCATTTGCAGACGGAAGCACGGCATTTGGTGCAGAGCAGCAAATTTTTAAAGGATCTGAAGACGCTGATGTTTTCAATATAGCTTCACAACTTGAATTAACCATTGTGCCCATACCTGCAGCAGCACCACTGTTGATGTCTGGTTTAGGCTGGTTATGGCTAATAGCTGCAAGAAAGAGAAGACGTGAACTAAGTTAGTTCAGCTTCTATTGCCCTGTACTTGGGTAATAGTAAAATCTAATTAATAAGGGCGGTAATTTATTTACTGCCCTTTTTTGTTGTAAGCTATAAATAATTATTTTTTTAATCAACTCAGAATAATAAGAACTAGAATGCTAGTTGATAAGCACATCAAAAAAGATTCCATAACACTTAAAACAATAATCTTACTTTTGTTCCTTTTGCCAATAGGCCTTGATAAAGCAGCTGCAGATAATGACGGCTCAGAATCTAGCGACGAAAGTGTCGACACTGAACCCGAGGTTTTATCCAGTGAAATTGAATCATTAGGTGAAATTAGAGTAACAGGTCAAAAGATCGAAAGAAGCTTGCAAGACACAACCGACAGCACAACGATCATTACAAGTGAGGATTTGGAAGAGGGTGGAATAATTGACTTGCGCGATGCTTTTCGTCTGGCGCCTAATATAAATTATTCTCCTTCTAATAATGGTAACAATGGCATAACCATTCGTGGTATTAACTCAGAAGGTGTGGGTGTGCCGGGTGGTAATGCTCAACCACTCGTGTCGGTTATTGTAGATGGTGCTGCTCAGTCTTTAGAGGGGATACGAAAAGGTGCACGTGGTACTTGGGACGTAGAATCAATTGAAATATTACGTGGCCCGCAAATAAATTATGGGCGCAACGCGCTAGCGGGTGCGGTAGTAGTCAAAACTAAAGATCCACAACCTTATTTTGAATTCACTCCAAGAATTGTGCTTGATGATCAAGGTATAGAGCGTGCGGCTTTATTGAACGTACCTTTCAATGAGGATTTATCATTTCGTGCAACTGCGGAATATATCGATAAGTCCATTAATATTGACTACTCTGATGAAAGCGCAAATTTTTTAGACAACGAAGATTTTTACAATATTCGAGCTAAATTATTATATGAGCCATCAAGCAATCCAGACTTCTCCGCTAAGTTTACTTACTCACGTACTATGGATGATCCTTCCATTGCTGCAATTAATGGCGATCCAGGAGATCGATTTTTGGGATTAATTTTTGATGGTATTGAGACTCGCATAAACGATGTAGATAACTACACACTTGATTTAAATTATGCTTTAAGCGATCGGATTGATATTACATCTGTTTCTACAGCAACACGCACCTTCACTCAATTTGGTGCACCTTCACCCAATGCGATTCGAGATGAAACTCGCAAAGACTTGGATTTTTCGCAAGACGTGCGCGCTTTGTACACAAGTAATAATGAAAAATTTAAACTTCTGCTTGGTGGATTTTACGGTAATTATAACAATGAGCGAGACTCATTTGTTCAAAGGCGGCTAGAACAAACTGACATTATGACCATTACCGATGTGGTAGGCCCTAATGATGATTGTGCAAATTTAAATTTTACCGCTAATGGTGATGGGCGTTGGGTAGATATTTTCTCTGATGCGTATGGTCAAATTGATCAAGGCTATGGTGGAAGTGCGGTTCTGGATGGTTTCTTTCAATTCTCTGCTTTACCTGCAGTTACTATCCTAGGCACAGGTGCAGACATTTTCCCGTTTGAAGGAAACTGGGCCGATGTAGGACTCGTTCTTTATGACAACTCAAGTCTAACAGGAGTGGGCGCAGAAACCGCACCTGCAAATGCGGGGATTTTTGATTTTGATACATATGTTGCTGATAATGATTCAATTCTTAGTGTTGGCTATGATACTTCTGTAGCTCTAAACGCAGGGAATGTAACATTCAATAATGGTACGCCCACTGCGGTAGATGCGACCTATGACATTTTTTTCACATACGCTGCCGGTAACCTTGGGGGTTTTCCGATTCCCGCTACGACATCAACCGGAACGCTAACGCTAAATCCAGATAATACATTTGACCTCTTTGCGGATGGCCCCAGTTCAACAATTGGTCAACTAGGATTTATTTGGGACTTTGATGGCACCTATGATTTTTCAGGTACAGCTGGATGCCCGCCAGCTGGAACAACTATTACAAGAACCACTGCTGTGCCAAATGGTACCTTTGCATTTAGCACTATTCAGGATATTGAGAGCACAAGAAGAAGAAAAAATTATGCACTTTATAGTGAATTAGATTGGCAGCTTTTAGAAAAAGTGCGATTAATAGCAGGTCTTAGATATGATTCTGAAGATGTAACATATAGAGATTTTAATCGTGGAAATATTGGAACTGGAGAACCAGTAAATCGTAGTGAAAGTACTAGCTACGATGCATTGTTGCCTAGAGCAGGTTTAGTCTACGATATAACATCAAAATTTTCTCTTGGTTTAACTGCAACACGCGGGTATCGAGCTGGTTTTGTAGGTTTTGTGAATAACACTGTTGCTGGTTTTACGGGTGATACATTAAATGAAGTCGATCCAGAATATGCATGGAACTATGAATTCTCTATAAGAAGTCTTTGGAATGATGGGAAAGTTCGCGCCAATGCAAATATATTTTATACGGATTGGGAAGATCAGCAGATTAATGTGTCTTTGGATGGTTCAGCGTTTAATACGTTTACCGATAATGCAGGTGAATCAGAATTATATGGCGCTGAATTAGATCTAACATACCTTCCTATAGAGGGACTCACACTTCGAGCTAGTCTTGGATATTTGAATACAGAATTTACAGACTATGAAGATGTGTTGAATACTAATCTTGCAGGAACGGAGTTTACGCTTGAAGGCAATGAATTTACAGAAGCGCCTGAATGGAGTGGTGCGCTTTCGTTTAAATACAATGCAGAAAGTGGTTGGTTTGTAGGCGGAGATTTAAATTATCAATCAGAATATTATGGAACGGGTGATGCGGCAAATTTGCTAGAAATTGGTAGCCGTGCGCTTGTAAATGTAAATGCAGGATATGTGCATGATCGATTTAGGATTATTGCAGGCGTAAATAATGTATTTGATCGTGAGTACATTATTGGTGAAGATATTACCGGTGGTAGATACGTTGGAAATGAAAGAGTCTATAGTATAAGTGGCGAGATATTCTTTGGTGATTGGTAACAGTGTGTAAAAGTGTGTTTATAAACTTAACTAAGTTAATTTTTATTTTCTCATTACTTTTGCAGTGCTCAAATGTTGTAGGCCAAGAAAAAATTGGTGATTGGTATTACCAATGTTCTAAGAATGAAAAAGCTAATGTGACAGTATGTAATATTTTTCAAAATACTTCACGTAAAGAAGATAATGCGCAATTACTCAATGTGCGGATTTTTAAAGATGCAAAGTCTAACAAGTTAGTTTTTATCGCGACTGTACCATTAGGCACGTTACTTCCACCTGGGTTAGTGCTTCAAGCTGATGAAGTAGAGCTATTCAAAATGGCTTATGCTGCCTGTACGAAAAGTGGTTGTGTTACTGCACCGATAGAGATAGTAGATACTCAAATTCAGAAATTAGAAACTGCAAAAAATGCACAGTTGCTAATTGCCACAATTGATCGAAAGGTTGTGGGAATGCCAATTTCTTTAAATGGCTTCAAGGATGCATTAGGTAAACTTTAGAATCACAATTCACACCATGTAAAATATGCTCATACAATTTGGGTAGCATATTTATTCAAAGTTAAGATTTCTTTAAAACATTCGCGCTGTAAAACAACAATACCGAAAGCGCAATCCATATACCATCTGCAATCAGTGCGGGTGTAATCTGGAAAGATAAAAACTGCGTGAATGTATATCTGATATCTTCAACGAAGAAGTTCCATATTGGTATAAGTAATAGAATACCTGCTGAGCTATACAAACTCAGTGTTCTAAACTTTTTCGTTTCAAGCTTAAACGCCATTAGCAAGAATAGTAAGAATATAAATATAAAGAGAGTCAGTATTAAGGTATATGTATTTTGTGGATGATGATGAAAAATACGTGATACGAGCAATATTGCTACACATGTTGCAGGTAGACCAAAATATACTCCATTTAAAAGCGTTGCTATTTTGGATGTTGCTTGAACAAATTTATGTTGGTTTCGTTCAATCCATATATGTGTGCCAAAGATAATTATAATGCATGAAAGCAGTGAAAAAATTACATAAACGATCTTTAAAAAAGTTCCGCCAAATGAGCCGTAGTGTAGTGGTGTGAACATTCCATAAATTAATTTAGGCCATGTAGAATTTCGCCAATTGGTAACTTTTACTACTTCTCCAGTATTTGCGTCGACCATTATGCTGGGGTAGTAAATTATTCTTCCATAAATATTGCCTAATACTTCAGCGCTTGCGTGTGGTTTTCCATAATTAGATAAAATGACAAGTTCAGGTTCGAAGTAATGAATAGCGTTTTTTGCGACTATGAGTAATTCACTAATACTTTTCTTTTGAACATCTGTGCTTAGCTGTGGATCAGGGAGAGAAAATTCTTTTATTGCTTGGTTAATATTCCCAGAATACATGACAAATGCGTTTGTTTTTAACGCAGGCTCTGCAAAACCCAGATATGCACCCGTTATGCTAATCATGAGCAAAAATGGCAAACTCCATGTTGCTATAACTTTATGCAAATCAGACCAAAGTAGTCTGCGACTGCGATATAACCTAAGCGTAAATAGTTGCGTAAGTATTTTTCGATGTAAAATTACACCCGATAGGATCGTGGCTAGTAAAATAGAGCCCAATACGCCTAATAGATAGCGGCCATAGGGCGAGGGTAATAACAAGTCAGTATGCAGTTTTTCTAATAACTGTAAAGTTGGAGAGCTATGATGTGCTATTTCGTTCCCAGTGATGGGGTCAAAGTGTAGTTTAGTTTCTTTATTATCTGTTTGATAATTAAGTTCTATTGTTGAGCGAAATTTACCTGGTAGTTTTAGACTAAAAACGGAGTCCGTTTCTTTTGTGACGACCTGCTTTTGAAAGTAATCAACGGCATTATTCAATGCTTGTGGGTAATCTGTATCGCTTATGTTGTGATATTGAACAGATTGCCATGGTTCAAGCTCCTGTAAGAATAAGGCTATGCCG
>JBCCEI010000079.1:0-8485 GCA_039030355.1 Pseudomonadota bacterium
CATTACTAACACACTCAATGCTATAACACCTATTCCACCATAAATATGATATTTGATACTTGCTAAATTTTCCTTAGAAATATATAAAAATAACAGAATTAGCGCGCCAAACAAAAAACAACCATAGGCTACATACTTCAAGAAACCAATTAAATTAGCCACATCTTGCAAATGTATAACTTCATCTTTTGTAAGTAACTTTTCTTTTCTATCTAACTTTTTATTTTCAAATTCTAGTTGACTTAAACCTTCACCTTTTTTATGGATTGCTTCAACTATCCCATTAAATAGGTCCACATGAACCTTTTTCGAAAGAAGCTCAAAGCCATCTTTAAATTTATTATTTGGGCTATATTTGCCTATCGTTTCGCTGATTTCCAAACTTTCATACCAAAATGAATAAAAAAAGTTAGCTTTTACATTGCATAACCAAGCAATATACATGCTGAATAAAAATACTGTAAATGAGAATAGTATATTTAGAATTCTTAAACGTGTATTCATAAACTAACTTTAATAACACTCTAAAATGTGTTTATCTCAATTTAAACTAATAACAAAAAAAGCAATAACTAAATAGAATTTACCTTAATAGATTATACCAAGCATACTTTTTTATAAGTTGACTGATGGAATCACACTGTTTGAACTGATTCGATTCTCTAGATTAGATTAAAACCACGATATAAATACATTATCCAATTCTGATTTATAAATGGAGTATTCGTGGGGCCAGCTCCAGAGATTAGGCGTTGTTCTTACAATTTCATCAAATAGAGCCTTATTAATCGATAAATATTAAAAAAGCTCCATTTTTTAATGGTTTATTAACGGAATTGACAATCATTCTCATTTGCGTTTATAATTGCATTTAAATGTTTATATGTATCTGCAACCAAGTTACTGACACTCAGCTACGTGAAGAAATTGAGCGTGGTGCTGAAACGGTCCGTGAGCTAAAAGAAAACCTTGGTGTCACAAACCAATGCGGTAAATGTGGAACTTGCGTTAAAAAATGCATCAAAGAACATGCCACTTCAAAGTCTGATTTTTTCCCCATTGCAGCTTGTAGCGCATAAATAGTCCAACCCCCTCGTTCATCTTTACAAATGCTTAACACTAAACATTTTAGTGTACTTTCTTTTATTTTGATTCCCTAACTTTTGGTTGATTTACATCGAATGAGTTTTTCACTCCTCGTGAACCATTAACTTACAAAATTTTATTTTTTTTAAAGTCAATGTAAAAACTAATCTAAATCATTTGCATTACACTCTCTTGCAGCTTGCTGTTTCAAATCATCCATCGAATTAATGAAAAAGTTTTGTATTGAACTACAATCAAAATTAAATTCAAATCATTCTCATTTCTATTCACCAAATTATTTTTGACAAAGCTTAATTACAGCAATACGCTTACCACAATTAATTTATATATTTGGAGTATGCAATGAAAGGTGATAACAAAGTTATTGAGTACCTTAATAAGGTTTTAAAAAATGAACTTTCTGCTATTAACCAATATTTTTTACATGCTCGTATGTATAAAAATTGGGGTTTAGATAGATTAAATGATTATGAATATCATGAATCAATAGATGAAATGAAGCATGCAGATATGCTCATTGAACGAATTCTATTTTTAGAGGGTTTGCCAAATTTACAGGATATTGGAAAGATATTTATTGGTGAAAATCCTAAAGAAATGCTTGAGTGCGATCTAAAAATGGAACATTTAGCCGTACCTGAATTGAAAGATGCAATTGCGTACTGTGAGGAAGTTTCTGATTATATTTCGCGTGAATTATTTGAGGATATCCTTGAAAATGAAGAAGATCATATTGACTGGTTAGAAACCCAATTTGAAAGAATAGAACGAGTTGGAATGGAAAATTATCTACAGTCTATGATGAAAATCGAAAGCTCTTAGATAACAAAATCAGTGAAATAAAATTGGCTCAAATTCTTTTAATGCTTTTTTGTATACATCACGTTTAAAAGCAACTACTTCTTGCAAAGGATGCCAATAATCCACCCAGCGCCAATTATCAAATTCTGGGTTAGATGAATTATTTAAGTCTATTTTGCTTTCGTCGGTTTTCAGCTTGAGCAAAAACCAACGTTGCTTTTGCCCGATACATTTCGGCAAACTATTTTTACGTACCAGACGTTCAGGCAGGCGGTAATGTAACCACTCTTTTGTGCTAGCGATGATATCCACGTGACCATCACTCAAACCTGTTTCTTCTTTTAATTCACGAAACAGCGCCTGTTCGATGGATTCGTGTGGATGTATCCCTCCTTGAGGAAATTGCCATGCATTTTGGCCACATCGTTTGCACCACACGACATGCTGAGATTCATTGCATACGATGATGCCTACATTTTCACGAAACCCCGCAGCATCGATCACATGCTCTTTAACTTCCATACTCTCCCTCCTGCACAGTATTGTTGCATAGGGAAAAATATGGGGCAATTTAGATTGGGTCTAGATCATGCTCGTTTTTGATATACAATACAGTCACTTACCGTCAATCAATAGCTTACTTCCAAACTATAAAACTAATCATCACGGCACATATTTATGGCACTGGCACTATTTGATTTAGACGAAACGTTAATTTCCGGTGACAGTGACTATGAATGGGGTGCACACCTCGTTTCAATTGGGAAAGTCGATCGTGAATATTATGCAAATGAAAACGAACGCTTCTACCAAGAGTATTTAGATGGAACGCTAGATGTGTTTGCATTTTTACATTTTGCTCTGCGCCCACTCGCGGAAAATCCCTACCAAGAATTATGTCAATGGCGCGATGAATACATTGAGCAACGTATTAAACCCATCATTAAACCCAAAGCTATTGAATTGGTAAACAGACATCGTGATGCCGGTGATCATTTAGTCATTGTTACGGCTACCAATGAATTTATTACCGAACCAACAAAAGATATGTTTGGCATGCATGACCTAATTGCCACAAAACCTGAGATGAAAGGGGGTAAATTTACAGGCAATGTGAAAGGAACACCAAGTTTTGGCCCAGGTAAAGTGACACGCCTTAAAGAATGGTTAGAAGACAACGATCATTCTCTAGAAGGTAGTTTCTTTTACTCAGATTCGCGCAATGATATTCCTCTGCTAGAGCTTGTCACTAATCCGGTCGCGGTAGATGCAGACGAAAAGCTCGCCGAGCATGCGATAAAAAATAATTGGCAACAGCTAAAATTAGAATAATTTCTAGCTAAAACTATGGCTAAAACGTTTGGCCAAATTCTTTTTTATACTGATCCTTAAATTCAGCTAATGAAAATTTGTGATTTTGTGTACCATTATGTGCAACTTTTATCGCACCAATAAGTGCTGCGATACGCCCAGTAACTTCCCAATCTAGATTATTCATTACCCCATAAATCAAACCACCACGATATGCATCGCCACAACCTGTAGGATCTTTAACCGTACTTGCTTTAACTGGAGGTATTTCGATTGCATTACCATTCGTATGAATAATGGAGCCCTCACCGCCGCGTGTTACAATTGCAGCCTCTACTTTTTCTGCAATTTGTTGAATGCTTAACCCCGTGCGTTCTTGCAATAACTGCGATTCATAGTCATTAACACACACGTAACTTGCTTGTTCAATAAACTGTAGTAGCTCTTCGCCATTAAACATTGGTAATCCTTGACCAGGATCAAACATAAACGGAATGCCAGCATCCACACACTGTTGTGCATGTTGCTCCATACCATCTTTTCCATCCGGTGAAATCAACGCCAAGCTAATGCCATCTTGAGTCGGAATTACATGAACATGCGAATGATTCATTGCGCCAGGGTGAAATGCAGTAATTTGATTATCATCTAAATCAGTTGTGATGAATGCTTGGGCTGTGTATTCATTATCGATTTTTTTAATATACTTTTGCCGAATCCCACATTCACTCATCCAATTTGTATAAGGATCAAAATCTTGTCCCACGGTACCCATTGGGTACCCGTCACCTTCGAGTAAGTTTAAGTTATAAGCAATATTTCCCGCACAGCCACCAAATTCTCTGCGCATTTGTGGCACCAAGAATGATACATTTAGTATGTGTACCTTCTCTGGCAAGATATGTTCTTTAAAACGGTCCGGAAAAACCATTATCGTGTCATAGGCAAGAGAACCACATATCAAAGAAGACATTGTTAATATCCTTTATATTAAAATTAGTCAGAATTAAGCTTAAAAATTAGAAAGCAGAGTATCAGCTGTTGCAGCAATAAAAGAAAGTGTAATTATATATGACGGTATTAAAACAAGAACTGGTTCAACATTATGGTTGGCTGCGTAAATATGGATATAACGATTCACATAGTGGAAATGCTTCTGCACGCGATACAGACCGCATTTGGATCACTCCCACTGGTGCATGTGCTGACACTTTGACAGCAGATGATCTTATTGCCTGCTCTATAAATGGCAACATAGGAGAAAATGCGTCGTTTGATACAAAACTACATCTCGAAATTTATAAACAAAACAACAATGCTACCGCAGTATTTCATAGCCATGGACCTCATACAATCGCAATGACAATACATGGGAATGATTTTGTACCGGATGATTTTGAAGGCAAGCTTTACTTTCCAATAGTGCCAGTACACACAATTTCATTTGATGAGTACTCTGAAAAATCACCCAAAATTGTTGCAAATACATTGCGTGAGCATCGTATTACAGTAGTTCGTGGTCATGGTGTTTATGCATGCGCCGAAACGATTAACCTTGCATATAAATGGACCTGTTCCTTGGAACATTCAGCAAAAATTTCTTATTTATATCAGCAAACAAAACATAACTAACTGTTCTAGATTTCAAACATTTGGAAATCATCTTTCATTGCCCCACACTCCGGACACTTCCAATTAAACGGAATATCTTCCCACTTAGTACCAGGTTCAATTCCCTCCTCAGGCGCACCTTTAGCTTCATCATAAATCCAACCGCAAATTACACACATATATGATTTATACTGCATCAATGCTTCTTCCTTGTTTATTCTAATTTATGAACACTTCCGTAAATCCACCGGTGGTCATGGTAATATCTGGCGCCGACCCAACGGGTGGCGCTGGTATTCAAGCAGATATTGAAACCATTGCCAGTCTTGGCTGCCATGCTGCACCTATCATTTCTTCTCTCACAGCGCAAAATACTACCAGTGTCATCGATATCGCTCAAATCAATGAACACTTCTTAATTGAACAAGCACGCATTGTGCTAGAAGACATGAAAGTCGAAGCAATTAAAATTGGGTTAATTGTAAACGACAAAATTGCAATGGCAATTCATACATTGCTGACCGATTACAGCTCCATACCTGTTGTATTGGACCCTATTATTGCTGCAGGTGGTGGAAAAACATTAACTAATGAAGATGCAGTAGCAGCAATCAATACTTTATTAGTTCCATTGGCAACCATCGTGACACCAAATAGTGAAGAAGCAAGAATGTTAGCACCTGAAGGTGACACGCTAACAGCTTGTGCAATGGCATTGCTGGAGCGTGGCGCTCACAATGTGTTGGTCACAGGAACACATGAAAATACGAACGACGTTTGTAATGTGCTGTATGGCAATCATCGCATATTAGATACGCGAAAATGGCCACGTCTTCCTGATCAATACCATGGCTCTGGTTGCACACTTTCTTCTGCTATCGCAGCCAATCTTGCGCATGGACAAGATATCGTCTCCGCAACACATCAAGCCCAAGAGTTTACCTGGAGTAGTTTACAAGCAGCACACCAACTTGGCATGGGACAAAAAATACCAAATCGCTTTCATTGGTTTAAACCATAATTTATTTACATGAAAAAATTACAAGGTCTTTATGTGATCGCTGATGCAGCATGTCTAAGTGGAGACGAAATCATTAGCAAAACAGAAGAAGTGCTTCTTGCTGGTGTAAAAATAATTCAATACCGAGATAAAGTTAATTCGATATCAAAGCAGAATAAAATTGCAAAACAATTACGTGAACTTACACTACAACATGAAAGCACATTTATTGTGAACGATCACATCGAAGTTGCCCTATCTTGTAATGCAAATGGTGTTCATCTTGGAAATGACGATGCGTCTATTTCACAAGCAAGAAATCAGCTCGGTGACGATAAAATTATTGGCGCTTCTTGTTATGCAAATTTTGAGAATGTTGAGCCTGCACTACAGGATTCAGCAGATTACATTGCATTTGGAAGTTTTTTCCCTTCCCCAACCAAACCAAATGCTCCAAGAGCTAGCATTGAATTACTGAAACGTACAAAAAAAGAATTTTCTACTTCTATTTGTGCAATTGGCGGCATTACGGCAGATAATGCGCACCAATTGATCGATGCGGGGGCAGATATGATTGCAGTGATCAGCTCTGTTTTTAGTGCTTCATCTCCAACGCAGGCTGTGCAAGAATATTTATCATTAATGTAATTTCTAGAAAACTATGACCACATCTGAACAAGCTTTTGAAGAAGCACAAAAATTCATTCCTGGCGGCGTAAACTCACCGGTTCGAGCATTCAAAAGTGTGGGTGGCACTCCTGCATTTATCAAGCGTGCACATGGCGCTAAGATTTATGACATCCATGATAAAGAGTTTATCGATTATGTGGGCTCATGGGGACCAATGATATTGGGACATGCACATTCAGAAGTCATTGGCGCTGTTCAACAAGCAGCAGAACATGGATTAAGCTTCGGTGCACCAACTGAAATAGAAACCGAAATGGCCAAAATGGTTTGCGAGCTAGTCGAATCGATCGAAATGGTGCGCATGACAAGCTCGGGCACCGAAGCGACGATGAGCGCTATCCGTTTAGCACGTGGCCACACTGGTCGAAATAAAATCATCAAATTTGAAGGATGTTACCACGGTCATGGTGATGCGCTATTAGTCAAAGCTGGTTCAGGTGCACTCACACTTGGCGTTCCTAGCTCACCTGGCGTACCAGATGAAACAGCTGAGAATACAATCACCTTAACCTACAACAACATCGAAGAAATTGAACAAGTTTTTGCAAAAATTGGTGATGAAATTGCCTGTGTGATTGTTGAACCTATCGCCGGTAATATGAATTGCATACCACCTGCCAAAGATTTTTTACATACACTACGCAAAGTCTGTTCTGAACATAAATCAATCTTAATTTTTGACGAGGTCATGACCGGTTTTCGTGTAGCCAAAGGTGGCGCACAACAGCTATACAAAGTAACACCAGACTTAACCACCCTAGGTAAAATTTTAGGTGGCGGTATGCCGGTTGGTGCATTGGGAGGTGAACGTGCCATTATGGACTCACTTGCGCCGGTAGGACCGGTGTACCAAGCCGGCACATTATCAGGCAACCCAATTGCGATGACAGCTGGGCTTACAACACTTAAATTACTTTCGGAACGCGGTTTTCATGATCAATTACATCGCAAGACTAAAATGTTAGTTGATGGCTTGTTAGATGCGGCTAAGAAAAATAATGTCCCACTCACTGCAAATTATGTTGCAGGCATGTTTGGTTTATTTTTCACAGAAGAAGAGAAAGTCACCAATTTTTCTCAAGTCACAAAGTGTAATGGTGAACACTTTAATAAATTTTTTCATAGCATGCTTGATCAAGGGGTATACCTTGCACCCTCATCTTATGAAGCAGGATTTTTATCCGCTGCGCATACCGAGGATGATATTCAAAAAACGATTGAGATTGCGAATAAAGCCTTTTCAACAATATAGCTATTACAAATCATCAGGCAAAAAAAAGCCTCGCACTGCGAGGCTTTTGATTAGTATAAAATTTTACTAGTCGCCGGCAGTTTCCAACAAGCTTTTCACCGCTACCACCACAACTGCTGCGGCAATAAATGCAACTAAGTACCCAGCAATTGATGAAACATGCTGTCCAATATATGGAATTGCATTAAGTGATGACGCACAAATAACTAGCGCAATCGAGGCTAGTAAAAATCTTGAGGATTCTCCAGCGCCGACATTAAGAAAACCAACAATCACGCCAAGTATTGCAAGCGCAGCTGGTACATATGGATTATTTGCCAAACCTAATCCTACGACGATACAAATGATAAGCCCCGCAAGAAATAACCATCTTCCTAAATTTCCCATTTTTAAATCCTCACTTAGTATTAATAATTATAATTATTTTTTGGGAAACCCTTTTTCTTCCGAATTTTTTGTTGCAATCAAACCAGTTTTTTTTGGGGTGTGCACACAATGGTGGTTACAACAACAACGCAAGTTAAGTTCTTGTCTTAGGATTAGGTTTTGTTTTAAAAGAAAGAGACATAGGTTTCACATTTTTAGAACAGTTGCTTCAAAAACTGATTGGAAAGGAAACGCTAAAGGCGGGTTGCCAATTCAAGGTCTGGCGAGCCTGAGATTTAAAAGCGGGGTCCCTGCTCTATCGGCTCAGCAGCCTAGTTTCTGCCAGC
>JBCCEI010000080.1:0-8438 GCA_039030355.1 Pseudomonadota bacterium
ATATAGCTTGGTACTTATAATCTGAGTATTGTATATACCACTTATCCTTTGATTTTATTTACAAATTTTGATGCGGATGAGTGGCTCATGGGCTGCGAAATTAGCTAAAATCGCACACCTTCCCCGCCAACCCGCTTGATATAGAGGTTTTTAGTTAAATGAGTTTGTATGCTGAATATATAAAAGAAATTGAGCTTCGTGATAAGGAGCTTGGATTACACCCTAAGCCTATCGATAGTGCTGATTTATTGGCAGAGATTATTGAGCAGATTAAAGACCCATCCCATGAACATCGTGCAGACTCACTAAAGTATTTCATCTATAACACACTGCCAGGTACGACGAGTGCGGCAGGTGTTAAAGCAAAATTTCTCAAACAAATTATTCTTGGCGAAGAATCGTTAGAAGAAATTACAACTGATTTTGCTTTTGAACTGCTTTCACACATGAAGGGCGGTCCTTCCGTAGAAGTATTGTTAGACCTTGCTCTTGACGATAACAAAGATGTAGCTGAACCTGCCGCAGCAGTATTAAAAACTCAGGTTTTCTTATATGAAGCCGATACCGAGCGCTTGGAAAAAGCATACAAGGCAGGTAATTTACTCGCAAAAGATATTCTAGAAAGTTATGCGAAAGCAGAGTTTTTTACACAACTTTCCGAAATCGAAAAAGAAATTCAGCTTGTCACTTATATTGCTGGTGTGGGTGACATCTCTACAGATTTACTTTCACCTGGTCACCAAGCTCACTCACGTTCGGATCGTGAATTGCATGGCCAATGCATGATCACACCTGAAGCTCAGCAAGAAATTGTTGCTTTACAAAAACAACATCCAGATAAACGCGTGATGCTTATCGCCGAGAAAGGCACCATGGGTGTGGGTTCTTCTCGTATGTCTGGCGTGAACAACGTAGCGCTTTGGGCCGGCGTTCCTGCAAGCCCTTATGTACCCTTTGTAAACATTGCACCTGTTGTTGCAGGTACAAATGGTATTGCGCCGATCTTTTTAACCACGGTAGATGTAACTGGCGGCATTGGTCTTGATCTTCAAAACTGGGTGACAAAAGTGGATGCGGCTGGTAATCCAGTACTCGATGAAAACGGAGAACCTGTTCTTGAACAAACCTTCTCGGTAGATACTGGTACCGTATTAACCATCAACACAAAAGAGAAAAAGCTCTATAAAGACGGCAATGAAGTATCTGATGTTTCCAATGCGTTTACACCACAAAAAGTTGAGTTCATGCGCGCGGGTGGCTCTTACGCAATTGTATTTGGCAAAAAGCTGCAAAACTTTGCCGCTGCAACACTCGGCATTGAAGCCACACCAGTTTTTGCACCATCAAAAGAAATTTCTAATGAAGGCCAAGGCTTAACCGCAGTCGAAAAAATATTTAATCGCAATGCGGTAGGCGTTACCTCAGTAAATAATCTACACGCAGGTTCAGATGTTCGCGTTAAAGTTAACATCGTAGGTTCTCAAGATACTACTGGCTTAATGACCACGCAGGAACTAGAAGCTATGGCCGCTACAGTGATCTCACCAAGTGTGGATGGTGCGTATCAATCGGGTTGTCACACCGCTTCAGTCTGGGACAAGAAAGCTCAAGCAAATATTCCAAAGTTAATGAAGTTTATGAATGACTTTGGACTGATCACAGCGCGTGACCCTAAGGGGGCTTACCACGCCATGACAGATGTGATCCATAAAGTGCTTAACGATATTACCGTAGACGACCGCGCTATTATCATTGGCGGTGATTCACACACACGTATGTCAAAAGGTGTTGCTTTCGGTGCTGACTCTGGAACGGTTGCATTAGCGTTAGCAACGGGTGAAGCGACCATGCCAATTCCAGACTCCGTTAAAGTCACCTTCAAAGGGCAAATGAAAAGCTATATGGACTTTCGTGACATCGTGCATGCAACGCAATTGCAAATGCTTGAAGAGTTTAGTGGTGAAAATGTTTTCCAAGGACGTGTAATTGAAGTGCATATTGGCACCCTACTTGCTGACCAAGCATTTACCTTTACTGATTGGACTGCAGAAATGAAAGCCAAGGCTTCTATTTGTATTTCTGAAGATGAAACATTAATTGAATCACTCGAAATCGCAAAGAACCGTATTCAAGTGATGATCGACAAAGGCATGGAAAACCCTGCAGGAACATTAGCAGGTTTAATTAAACTGGCTAACGAACGTATCGATGGCATTAAGTCTGGCGAGCAGCCGACATTAAAACCGGACAATAATGCCAAATACTATGCCGAAGTCGTAATTGATCTTGATCAAATCAACGAACCGATGATCGCTGACCCTGATATTGAAAACGATGACATCTCCAAGCGTTATACACATGACGTAATTCGCCCACTCTCTTTCTATCAAGACAAACCAGTAGACCTAGGTTTTGTTGGATCTTGCATGATACATAAAGGCGATATGCAAATCATCGCGCAAATGTTGCACAACATAGAAAAGCAACATGGCAAAGTTGAATACAACGCGCCTCTGGTAGTGGCTCCACCTACTTACAACATTGTTGATGAGCTCAAAGCCGAAGGTGATTGGGATATTTTACAAAAATATTCTGGCTTTGTTTTTGACGACAACAACCCCAAAGCGGATGCACGTACCAAATACGATAATGTTCTATATTTAGAACGCCCCGGCTGTAACTTGTGTATGGGTAATCAAGAAAAAGCAGAACCGGGTGATACTGTTCTCGCTACATCAACACGACTATTCCAAGGTCGTGTAGTGGGTGATACAGAAGACAAAAAGGGCGAATCATTATTAGCTTCAACCCCACTTGTGGTGCTCTCAACCATACTTGGACGCTTCCCTACTCTTGAAGAGTACAAGGCTGCAGTTGAAGGTATCAACTTAACGGACTTTAAGCCACCGACAAAAGAACTCAGTAGTGATCCAACTGTTCAACCCATTAAAAGAATTGCGATCGGCTGATCTGATCGTGAGCCTATGAAAAGTCGGATTTGAATTGCAACATGGATGTTGCAACTGATTAAAGTTAGATTATCTTGATAAATATTGTCTCGGCCGCCTTCGAAACTAGATACTATAAAATTTATAAAATTACATCGGCCTGGGCAATTAGCTACCATACCAAACAACCTCGCTTCATGAGATCGTTATTTCATCAGTGTGAAAAACAAAGAACCAGAAAAGCTCATTAAGCGACACGAAAAACTAACTCATAGCGATATGATGAAAGTCAGTTCTCACGTGCAACGTGCAAAAGAAGGTTGGTTCTTAAATACTTTAATGATCGAAGGGTGCGAAGTGCCCTTTCGCTACAAGCGCAAAAAGAAATACAAAAATCTTCAGGGTCAGCGCGTTAATTTGACCTATTATCCAACAACAGAATATATAGCCGGAATGGAAATGGAGATGATGAATGTTGTAAGGATAAAAGTATCCTAAATAATTCTTAACCTTTCGCCTCAAAGTCATCTTCACGCAACTTTGCCTCACCATTTTCTTGTAACACCCATATTTCTTTATGAATGACACCACTGGCTTTATTCATTTTCCAGCTTGAAGTTAACATGGCACTTGTTTCATCGATAATGTTAATTACAGGTTTAATATATTCGACATCTGCAAAACCATCATCGATTAGATTCTGCCAAAAAGTTTGAATCTCTTCTCGTCCAGTGAACGTGCCGAACGGCCTTGCATGCATCACTGCTTTTTCCTCATACTGCAGCGCGCATCCAGCAGCATCGCCTGAATTAAAAGCAGACTTCCAATTATCACTTGCAATTTTCACTGCAGATAGAATGTTTTTAGGATCGTTAGACATTTTTTTAGTAAATTAAAGAAACAATACTAATTTACTAAATCTAGCTATGCACTACCACTTATTGCGAACTAATCATTATAATCAACATAAATTATAGTAAATTTGGCTCTAATGAATTTGCTTCTACCGCAACACTGAAATAGAAGCCTTGTCCATTTTCTATACTAAAGGCTTTAGCTATTTCTAACACCTCTTTGTTTTCAATTCCTTCTGCAGTAGTTACAAGTTTCAATTGCCCTGCAATTTCTTTTGCATGCTGAATTATCGCCCTGCTATCTTCATCAATAACAGCATTAACCATAAAAGACTGATCAATTTTTAACTCATCAAAAGGTAAATGTTTTAAATATTCAAGTGATGCATGCTTAGTGCCATAGTCATCTAAACTAAAGCCAAGACCTTTCTTTTTGTAGTTGAGCATGGCCTCATGAATTTCTTCTATATGCTCGATGCTAGATGTTTCAGTTAGTTCTATTTTAATTTTTTCTGCCAACCAATCATATTTTTTAAGATGTGTATTGAGTGCATGTTGAAAATCGTTATTTAGAAATCCATTTGCTGTGATATTAAAGGCAATGGGTATTTGAATATTCTTATCATGCCAATCTATTAACAGTGCAACAACTTTATTGAGTAACCAAAGATTGATTTCAAATATTAATCCAGCTTTTTCTGCATAAGGTATGAATCGTCCAGGGTCTAACAATCCATAACTGGGATGTTGCCAGCGTATGAGCGCCTCTGCTGAAATTATTTTTTCATCATTAAGCCTTACTTGGGGTTGATACAGCACTTTTAGCTGTTCATCTTGAATTGCACGTTGCAACATACCGATGATTTGAATATCTTGGATTTGGCTATCGGCTGCGTCATCATCGTAAACAAACACTGCGTGACCGTGCCTTTCTGCCACCATCATGGCGTTTCTAGCTTTTTCAATGAGGGTTACGCTGTTTTTTGCATGTTTAGGGTAGATCGCAACACCAATCGATACGCCTACATCTGCAGGCTTCCCTTCTACCGCCAAAGGCTCTTGTATAGATTCAGCAATGTTCTTTGAAATGGTATGGATGTGCCCTTGCGCTTCTACAGGATTAATGAGAACCGTAAATTCATCACCACCAAGTCGTGCGATTAAATCTGATTTACGCAGTGCTTTTCGAATACGGTGTGCAATTTCTTGTAATATGGCATCACCTACAAAATATCCAAGCGTTTCATTAATTACTTTAAAGCGATTCAGTCCAATTATGAGTAATGCAAACACATCATCTTCTCGACGAGAATAGTTTAGTGTTTTTTCCAACTGATCATTAAAGAACGAAAGGTTCGGCAGCCCAGTTAAATCATCGTGCGTTGTGTAATAGTGCTCTAATGCTGATGATTTTTTTAGGTCATTCGAAGCATTTAAGCTAAATTTTGATGTTTGCCAAATAATTATAGCAGCCAATAATGTAAAAAAGATGGCTAGATATGAAACAAGCTCAAATGATGAGTTAGTTTGAACTAAGTGCGAGTTTATAAAGATTAAAAATAGTAAAAATGAAGCAATAATAACGAGCACACTGGTAAGAACTATGATCGTTATAATGTGATTATTATTACGACCTATTCCAACACGGTAAAACTTCATTGTTGCTGCAATCATGAGCCCTATTGCAACTACCATGATTGCAGCTAATACATACGTACCCCATGCGTATGCAGTATCCATACTTAAATCACTATATATAAAACGCTTAAGCTTCCTGTATGCCACCCTTAGTGAGGGCTGCAGGGTCTAAGAGTTTGTTAATCTGCTCATCACTTAAATCTGTCATTTCTTTTGCAACATCAAAAATAGGTCTGCCGGATGCATAAGCTTCTTTTGCAATTGCAGCACCCTTTTCATAACCAATTACACGGTTCATTGCTGTCACTAAAATTGGATTCTTAGCTAACGCATCCTGTAAATTTTCTTCGTTTACAGTAAAGTCTTTAATTGCTTTGTCAGCTAGCACCTTACTTGAATTTGCTAACAGCTGAATGCTTTGCAAAAGATTAAATGCAATAACAGGTAGCATCACATTTAATTGAAAAATACCAGATTGCCCTGCCATCATAATCGTTGTGTCATTACCAATCACTTGTGTGCTGACCATTGCCACAGCTTCAGGTATTACCGGGTTAACTTTGCCAGGCATAATGCTGCTTCCAGGTTGTAGTGCAGGTAATGCAATTTCGCCTAATCCAGCAAGTGGACCTGAATTCATCCACCGTAAGTCATTTGATATTTTCATCAAACTAACCGCAAGCGCTTTTAACTGACCACTCATTTCAACAGCAGCATCTTGCGTCGCTAAGCCTTCAAATTTGTTTGGTTTGGATTCAAATTTAACGCTGGTTATTTCTGCAAGCTGTTTTGCAACAAGCTCACCAAATTTTTCATCTGCGTTAATTCCACTGCCTACAGCGGTACCTCCTTGTGCAAGTTGTCTTAATCTATTCAATGAATCATCAATACGTTGAATCGCATATTCGATTTGTTTTGC
The DNA here is from genome assembly GCA_039030355.1 of Pseudomonadota bacterium. Taxonomy (GTDB): domain Bacteria; phylum Pseudomonadota; class Gammaproteobacteria; order UBA4575; family UBA4575; genus JABDMD01. The sequence goes on from JBCCEI010000080.1 coordinate 6,360, forward strand.
CCATGCATTAATTTCCTGCCCCATGGTAACGGGCATGGCATCCATTAAATGAGTTCTTCCCGTTTTGACGTATTTTTCACACTCGGCCCCTTTATTTTTTAGTGCATTATATAAATGCGCTAATGCGGGCTTGAGCTCTTCCTCAATTTGCAAACATGCACTCACATGGATAGCTGTTGGGATAATGTCATTTGAACTTTGGCTCATGTTGACATGATCATTAGGATGCACATCCACTTCACTAAGACCACTGGCCAAATGTGCAATTACCTCATTGGCATTCATATTTGTGCTGGTACCGGATCCTGTTTGAAAAATATCGATTGGGAAGTGATCATCATAATCTCCACTTGCCACCGTCATCGCAGCTTGCTTCACAACAGCTTCGATTTCCTTGCCCATTAATCCCAATTCAGTATTAGCTGAAGCACAAGCCGACTTAATTAATCCTAATGCACGTATAAATTGCCTTGGCATTACCAAGCCACTAATAGGAAAATTTTCTACTGCTCTCTGTGTTTGTGCGCCATAAAGTGCATCCGCAGGCACCTTGAGTTCGCCCATACTATCTTTTTCTATACGAAAGTTTTCACTCATTACTTTATCTCTTGTCGTTTTTAGGATTATTTGTTTTATTGTTTCACGCCCTCTAAAACGTCAATTTCGAGGGCGCTGTAGTATAATGTCTTATTGAACGGCTTACTATTGCCTATTATTTACTCGAAAAAAGCAAATGAATTCCACACCACTAACTAATATATCCCCTGTTGATGGCCGTTATGCCAACAAAACCGAAAGTTTACAAAATATTGCTAGCGAATATGGCCTTATAAAATACCGCGTTATTGTAGAGATTGCTTGGCTAAAGCATTTGGCTGAGCGACCTGATATCGCCGAGCTTCCATTTATGACCCCAGATGCTAGTAATTTTCTGGACAATATCGTTGCTAATTTTTCACCTGAAGATGCGGCTCGTGTAAAAGAAATTGAAGCGACCACTAATCATGACGTTAAAGCAGTCGAGTATTTTCTAAAAGAAAAAATTACAGCAAATGATGAGTTATTCGATGCCGCAGAATTTATACATTTTGCTTGCACCTCTGAAGATATTAATAACCTTGCATATGGTCTCATGCTGCGTGATATGCGTGAGCTAGTTCTGATACCAAGCCTAAAAAATGTTTTAGAGAATATAGAAAATCGCGCAAAACAATATGCAGATGTATCGATACTTTCGCGCACACATGGGCAACCTGCATCACCTTCAACTATGGGTAAAGAATTTGCTAATGTGTATGCGCGCATTAATAGTCAGTTCAGCACGTTTAGAACCATTAATATTCTAGGCAAAATTAATGGTGCGGTTGGCAACTACAATGCACATATGATTGCCTATCCATTTGTTGATTGGGAAGCACTCTCTACCAAGATGATTGAATCCCTTGGATTAACTTCAAATCCATACACCACACAGATTGAACCGCATGACTATATTGCGGAATACGCAGATGCATTATGCAGAATCAACACTATTTTGATCGATTTCAGCCGCGATGTTTGGTCATATATTTCGATTGAATACTTTAAGCAAAAAGTCATTAAAGATGAAGTTGGATCATCTACCATGCCACACAAAGTCAACCCAATCGATTTTGAAAATGCAGAAGGCAACTTAGGTATTGCGAATGCATTACTGAATCATTTCTCTGCGAAACTGCCAATATCGCGATGGCAACGTGACTTAAGTGATTCTACAGTCTTACGCAACCTAGGCGTTGCCATAGCGCATTGCGAAATTGCTTATCAATCGCTATTAAAAGGCATGTCAAAACTTGAAATTAATGTTGATCAACTTGATATTGATTTAAACAAAAATATAGAAGTCCTTGCCGAACCAATCCAGACAGTAATGCGTAAGAACAAAGTATCAGGAGCTTATGAGAAACTAAAAGAGCTCACGCGCGGACAAAAACTAGATATTGAAAAGATGAATACGTTTATCCGCTCGCTAGACTTACCAGAAGAAGACAAGGAACAACTACAAAAATTAACCGCATCGAACTATGTGGGAATTGCCAG
>JBCCEI010000081.1:0-8396 GCA_039030355.1 Pseudomonadota bacterium
ACAATTTCTCCGTTAAAGCTTGTCTTAATGACAAATCAGAATAATCCTGAAGCATTTGTTGAACGTTTTAGAGAGATTGATTCATATATTAAAAAACCACTACGACAATCAAATGTATTCAATTGTATTTCTGAATTGATCAATATGCCGGTTGCACAAATTACAGATAAAAAACTAATAGCACCAACGGCAACAAATATTCCAGATTTTAATGCCACTATTTTGGTTGTTGAGGACAATCGAGCGAATCAGCAAGTTGCGCAAGCGATGTTAGAAAGAGTGGGTTGCAAATGTTCAATTGCGAATAATGGTTTAGAAGCATTAAGTTTATTGGAGAACACTGAATATGATGCAGTATTTATGGACTGCAATATGCCTGAAATGGATGGTTATGAGGCAACAAGGCATATTCGACAATTTAATAGTGAAGCTTCACAGATTCCTATTATTGCAATGACTGCAAATGTGCTTTCTGGTGATCGTGAAAAATGCCTCGAGGCAGGTATGAGCGATTACACTAAAAAGCCATTAAAGTTAGAAAAACTAATAGAAAAATTAAGCCGCTGGGTCGCATCGGTTCCGCAGGAAGATAGTCAAGCATCAGAAGTAGATGAAAATATGACTATGATCGATGCAACCTCTGCAAATTCAGATACAGCTGAGCATCATGCAATCGATAGAGATTCGGTGGATGATTTGCGTGAGAATGTTGGAGATGGATTCAATGATATGGTCCAAGTCTATATTGACGATATGGAAATTCTCTTACGATCATTGGAAAAAAGTATTGTCGACAATGATGCGAGCTCATTAAGACATTATGCGCACAGCATAAAAGGCAGTAGCTCAAATTTTGGTGCTGTTAGGTTGGTGCATATAGCAAAAGAGTTAGAAGGAATTGGTGCACAAGGTACAACTGCAGGTGCAAAAGATTTAGTGGATTCAATATTCCCACAAGCTGCGCTTGTTATTAGTGAACTTAAAAAAGAAATTAATCATAAAGAAGATACTCTGCTGATGCAGTCTAGTACTGAAAGGGTGCTAATTGTAGATGACGATAGAAGCATGCGTGTTGCATTGCAAAATGTTTTGGCCTCAGATGGATATGAAATTGAATCCGTTTCAGATGGTGTTGAAGCAGTGACACGTTGTGAAGCAGGTATGCCCGGCTTGATTATTCTTGATGCCATCATGCCAAACTTAAATGGATTTGATGCATGTAGAAAGATTCGAATGTTAAAGGGTGGTAAACACGTACCCATACTAATTGTCACAGCGCTTGAGGATGATGCTTCAATTGAGCAAGCTTTCGAATCAGGTGCGACTGATTTCATTTCTAAACCAATCCATTTTGCAGTGATGCGGCAACGCGTTGCGAGATTATTAAAAGCAAGTCGTGCAGAAGTGCATGTGCGTGAGCTTGCTTATAATGATTCTCTTACCGGACTTCCAAATCGCACAATGTTCATAGATCAAATGAATAAGATGATTTCAAAAGTTAGGCCACAGTCTCATCAACTTGCTGTATTGTTTTTAGATTTGGATCGCTTTAAATATGTGAATGATACTTTAGGTCACAACGTAGGTGATTTATTACTAAAGCAGGTTGCGGAAAGAATTTTAAGTTGTGTACGTTCTGCGGACACAGTCGCTCGATTAGGTGGTGATGAGTTCACGTTGGCATTAGATGGTATTGAGGACACTACGATAGTTGCCAATATTGCAGATAAAATTTGTCGCAAGGTTGGCGAGCCATATTCCTTTTCAGGAAAAGATATATACGTAACTGCGAGTATTGGTATTTCATTGCATCCTGATGATGGAACTGATATTGGTGAATTAATGAAACGTGCAGACACAGCTATGTTCAAGGCAAAAGAACAAGGTGGAAGTTACGCATTTTATGAGCCAGAAATGGAAGCAGTGGTTACGAATAAAGTTGAAATTGAGCAGGATTTGAGGCATTCATTAGACAATGATGAATTAGATGTGTATTACCAGCCAAAATTTGATTTGAATACATCTAAAATTTCTGGAGTAGAAGCTTTAGTTCGGTGGAACCATCCTAAAAAAGGTCAGGTTGGTCCAAATGACTTCATACCACTTGCTGAAGAGACAGGTCTAATTTCAGAAGTTGGTTTATGGGTGTTGATTAGTTCTTGCGTGCAAGTGCAATCTTGGATTGAGAAAGGTTATGACCCAATACCTGTTTCCGTAAACCTATCCGGTAGGCAGCTTGAAAATGGTGATATTGCCGCGCAGGTTGCACACGTTTTAGCTGAATCAAAACTCAATCCCAAATATTTAGAATTAGAAATTACTGAGAGCATCATTATGAAGCGCCCAGAAGAGGTGATTTCAATTTTACACCAGTTAAAAGCGATGGGAGTTAAGTTATCTATTGACGACTTTGGTACGGGTTATTCATCACTTAATTATTTACGTAAATTTCCAATAGACTTGCTGAAAATTGATAAAGCATTCATACGTGATGTTGAAACCAACCATGAAGATCGGTTAATTGTAAAAGGCATTATCGCCTTGGCAAAAAGTCTAAATCTTGAAGTGCTTGCTGAAGGGGTAGAAACAAAAGAGCAGCAGCTCATTATGGAGCAAGAACGCTGTGATTATATTCAAGGGTACTATATTGGGAAACCTATGAAGAGCAAGCAATTCGAAGCTGAGTTTATTCTAAATAATCACAACAATATTGAATTGATCTCTAATTATCGAAAATAGATTTTGACTGTTTTCTATACATTCTCTTCCTGTTTATTTGCCATATTCAGTTAACTTTAATTTCACGAAACAGTTTTCATTAATTTAGAGATCGCGATTTACGGTCTTAACCACAATTAATGTATGGTAGTTTTGATTAATTACTGTTACAGCTAGCACAAAAATTATACACATTTGCCCCTACACTAACGGTGTTGCGGGTAATTGTTTCCATAGATTAATACCTAATTGTAATCACAAATTGCTTGCGCAAAGGCTTGCAAAGTATTGGTTTGCTGGTGTAGTTTAGCGTTCTTGTCTGATACTGCTGGAGGGTGATCTGCCACCAAGCGGTATAACAATAAATATAAGATAATTGACACACTTTACTACGTAATTTATTAAACTAGGTACTGGCAGTGTGGTTTTGAGTTATGCTCAACTCCAAATTAGTAGCACTTTCATTTTGTTACTAATAATACTGATTGATAAATATTATAATTACTTGCCAGTAATAAGATGGAGCGAATAGGGGTTTGAACTTTTAGCATGGACACATATCCTAGTCTTTTCTTGCAGCAGTCTAGATCGCGTAAATCAGATGTTGCTATCCGCTACAAATATCACGGGCTTTGGAAAAGTTGGACGTGGAATGAAACCAATATCATTGTAAAAGAACTTGCAAGTGGATTGGCTTCTAAAGGTCTAAAGCCAAATGATAGAGTTGCTATCATCGGCAACAATATTCCGCAATTATATTTCGCAATGATTGCAGCACAATGTTTAGGTGCGGTTGTTGTTCCTATCCATCCTGATTCAAGTACACAAGAACTTGTAACAGCATTAAACAACTGCCAAGCAAAATTTGCCATTGTGCAAGACCAACAGCAAGTCGACGCATTATATGGAGTTATCAAACAGTGTGAGAATTTGACTGAAGTAATTTATAACGATGGCCGCGGTATGCGCGAATATGACCATACACATCTTAACAGTTTTGAGCAGTTACAAGATGCAGGAAGAAAATTTGCAGCAGAACATCCCAAGTTCATTGATGATGTGATCGCCAATATCAATGAAGATACAGAAGCATTTATCATTTACACGGCTGGAACATCAGGTACACCTCGTGGTGCACTTCATACAAACGGCAGTTTAATCAATACTGCGCAAGCATTCGCAAACCAAGAGCATATTAAACAAGACGAAGAAGTGTTGGCGTTTATGCCGTTGTCATATGCAGCGACAATTTTATTTACCTATACCATGTGGTTGCTAAAGGGATTTACGATCAATTGTCCTGAAAGTAATGAAACCATCATGACTGATTTACGTGAAATTGGTCCAACTATACTTTACGCACCTCCGCATTTTTATAAGCTATTGCACTCTGAAATCATTGCACGCGCATCACGTTCAAAAACTAAGTCGTTTGATAAGTGGTTTGGGTACGCAAGACAAACGCGTGATGATTTTTTGAATGGTAATAGTAATTCAGGCGGTGGCATAAAACGCACAATTGGTAATTTTGTAATGTTTTCGCCACTTAAAAATGTTTATGGTTTATCTAATCTACGCGCAGCTTACACGGGCGGAGATGTTATAAGTGGAGAAATTTTTGATTTTTTCCGTGGTATCGGAATTAACCTCAAGAAAACTTATGGTACAACCGAAAGTGCAGGATTTATATGTGTACAAGGTAGTAAAGAATTAAATGAGGCGGGTGGAGTGGATTGCATGGGCACACCACTAGCCGGTGTAGAAATTAAAAAACTTGCAGATGGCGAAATAGCGTTCAAAGGTATCAATGCGTTTAAAGGTTACTATGGAGACGGGCAAGCAACTTCAGCAGTAATGGATTCAGAAGGTTGGGCTAAGACTGGTGATTTAGGCGATATCGATGCGAGTGGTGCGCTTACTATCACGGACCGTGTTGATTCTGTTGGCCAATTTAGCACTGGCACATTATTTGTGCCGCATCGAATTGAAGCTGCACTAAAATCATCTCCTTATATTCAAGAAGCAGTTGCTGTGGGAGAGGGTCATGACTCAATAGCGGCATTTGTAGTGATTGATGCTTCTACTGTAGGTAGTTGGGCAGAAATTAATAATGTACGTTTCGCAGGTTATCGCGATTTAACAACTAAGCAAGAAGTATATGACTTAGTAAAAGAAACGGTTGCAGATGTGAATGCAAACTTGAGCAAATCTGAAGGCAATGATTGTCCACCGATTAAACGTTTTGCGATTATGCATAGAGAATTCAATGTAAGTGATGGTGAGATAACGCGTTCGCGAAAAATTAAACGTGATGTAGTTATGGGAACCCACAAAGCATTAGTAGATGCGATGTATTCATCACAAACTAAAGTTGAACTTAGAGACAGTACAAGTGGGCAAGTTGCAGAGCTTAAGATTGAATCGGCATAAATTAAAAAAACAATTAAAAAATAATTCTTGGAAAGCAAATCAGTGAGTAACGGAGTAAATGGCAAAGAGCCACATATGGTGATCGAGAATATCGATCTCGCATTTGGAGGAACTAAGGCCATCACAGACATCAGTTTCACAGTATATAAAGGTGAAATTTGTGCGGTGATCGGTCCTAATGGCGCAGGGAAAAGCTCCATGTTAAATGTCATTAATGGTGTATATATTCCGCAGCAAGGTTCAATTACCTTCGAAGGTAAAAAATTCAAAAAGATGAAGCCACACTCAGCAGCGGTGATGGGCATTGGAAGAACATTTCAAAATATTGCACTGTTCTCAGGAATGTCCGTAGTTGAAAACATCATGACTGGGCGCAACTTGATGATGAAATCAACCTTCATTGAAAATGCATTAGGTATTGGTCGTAGCAAAAGAGAAGAGCTTGAGCATAGAGAAGTAGTTGAAGAGATTGTTGAGTTTTTAGGTTTGCAATCGATACGTAAAACCCCAGTTTCTTCGCTTTCTTATGGTTTACAAAAACGTGTTGAGCTTGGGCGAGCATTAGCAGCTGAGCCAAACATGTTGTTGCTAGACGAGCCAATTGCAGGCATGAATATTGAAGAAAAGTTAGATATGGCTTGCTTTATTCAAGAGATTAATCGTAACCGCGGAACAACTATTGTTTTAATTGAGCATGACATGGGTGTTGTAATGGATATATCAGATCATGTCGTTGTAATGGACTACGGTGCAAAAATTGGTGATGGCACACCAGAAGAAGTGATGAATAACCAAAAGGTAATCGATGCTTATTTAGGTGTAAGCCATGATGACTAAACAAAATAATGATAAGCATGATGATCAACATGACTTTATTCCAGTAAGTTGATCGAAGGAGACATAGAGTGGAATTTCTAACAAATTTTGCAGCAATTTTTACAACTGATGGCATGTTCTCAGCCTTTGGTTTAGAAGTGCTTATCGGTGGAATGCTCTCAGGTGTGATGTACTCATTGGTTGGAATTGGCTTCGTATTAATTTACAAATCATCAGGTGTATTTAACTTTGCGCAGGGCACCATGCTTTTATTTGCAGCGCTTACTTACGTAAGCCTGACGGAACGCCAAGTTAATCCAATTCTGGCATTTACTATCACAACCGTTGTGATGATTTTAATGGGGATCATTATTGAGAGGACAGTAATGAGGCCGTTAGCCAACAGGGATTTGTTATCACTATTTATGGCAACAGTGGGTCTTAACTATTTTCTAGAAGGATTAGCACAAGGCACGTGGGATTCAGCCGTGCATGGTGTAGATCTTGGTATTCCTAGTGATCCTATCTTTGTTTCTGAATTTATTCCGTGGCTCGACATTCTTGTCAGTAAATTTGATGGGTTTGCTGCAGCAGTCGCAATTTTCTTAGTGGTCGGTTTGTATTTGTTCTTCCAATATACGCGCACCGGTTTGTCACTTCGTGCGGTTTCGGATGATCATATGGCAGCACAGGCAGTTGGTATTCCACTTGCGAAAATTTGGGCGATTGTATGGGCTGTAACTGGTGTAATTTGTTTTATTGTAGGTTTGATCTGGGCAGATCGATTAAGTGTATCGTTCACATTAACGGCTGCTGTGTTAAAAGGTTTGCCGGTAATATTGATTGGCGGCCTTACCTCAATTCCAGGATGTATTGTTGGTGGCTTAATTATTGGTGCGAGTGAGAAACTTGGTGAAATTTATTTTGCTCCTGTATTTGGTGGTCAAGGTATTGAGCACTGGTGGGCTTACTTGACTGCACTTGTTTTCATTCTTATTCGACCTACAGGTCTTTTTGGTGAGCGCGAGATTGAACGGATTTAATCAACTTATAGAAATATAATTAGAGAAAAGAAAAATGTTTTACCGAGAAACGGGCCAAATAGTAAAAAACTATAGCGAAGACAGACGCATGTTACCGGTGCGTGAAGATCGCTGGATTATGTGGGCCTCAATTATCATTATGTTCACATTAGTGCCATGGCTCTTGGTATGGTCAGGTGAAGAAGAATATTGGTTTAGTGCCATTTTGATTCCTATGATGGTGTTAGGTATAGCGTCCCTTGGTCTTAATATTGCTGTGGGTTATACAGGACAGCTTTCTCTTGGTACTGCAGGTTTTATGTGTTTTGGTGCTTTTACGGCATTTAATTTATTATTCCGCCTTGACTGGATGAATGTATGGTTAGCATTCTTATGTTCTGGAATTGTAGCAGGTCTAGTAGGCATCATTTTTGGGCTGCCCAGTCTACGCATTAAGGGTTTTTATCTCCTCGTATCCACACTTTGTGCACAATTCTTTGCAGAATGGTTTTTCAATGCATACCCATGGTTTTTAAATAATGCGAGTTCTGGTGTAGTGGCGTTACCCCCTCACCACTATCGCTTCCTGCCTTTTCAGGAAGAGATTTTCCAAATGTTTAATATTACGCGCGATTATAACGATTACTTGTTCCGCTATTTCATAGCATTAATTGTGACTATATTATTAATTTTAGCTGCAAAGAATATGGTGCGTAGTTCAACGGGACGAAATTGGATGGCGGTACGTGATATGGATATCGCTGCAAATGTTATTGGAATCCCTGTTGGCAAAACCAAGCTCAATGCATTTTTTGTAAGTTGTTTTTACTGTGGAGTTGCCGGTGCAATGTATTGTTACTGCTATATCGGTAACCTCGATTTTATGATCTTTAACCTTAGAAGATCGTTCTTAATTATGTTTATGGTGATCTTGGGAGGGCTTGGATCAATTATTGGATCTTTCCTTGGTGCTATATTTGTTTACGGCTGGCCAATTTTAATTACGATTATTGGTGATAAGGTTTTCCAAGGCGCATTTGATACCGCATTTGTTGAAAATAACTCAAAGATTATTGTTGGAACGATTATTGTTTTATTACTTATATATGAGCCAATGGGATTTGCAGGTTTGTGGAACACGGCAAAACACCGATTGCGTATTTGGCCGTTTAAACAATAAAAAGAATTTTTCGTATTTGTTTAATTGAGAAAACATGTATGAAAGATAAGTAGCTTGCGCAAGCTATTTTAAAATTAAAAACTCTCTTTGGAGGAGTACACGATGAAGAAAAAACTATTAACGTTAGTGGTAGCATTAGGATCGATGCTAGCCGTGAGTACAGCGGTACAAGCGGAAGAGACCATGTACGTACCGATTCCAAGTTATCGCGTAGGACCATACGCGGCAGG
>JBCCEI010000082.1:0-8241 GCA_039030355.1 Pseudomonadota bacterium
TACTAAAACTGTACGCTTGCCCTGTGCATGTTGCTTTAACAAATATAAATTCAATCGATCAACTAAATATTTCAAACTTGTAGTAGAACGACGATATGGAATATTGAGTTCATCACAAATGGATGCGATTAATTCACGTGAACTTTGACGAGGATTAAGAATAAGTGCGACATTAACGTGCTCAGGCATTTGTTCCAGCACACTTCTACACAACATGGTTTTACCTGTACCCACTTCACCAGTAAGTAAAATAAAACCGCCGGCTTCATCTGCACCATACAAAAGATGAGCCAAGCCATCACGATGACGTGGTGTTAGATATAAGAAACGCGTATCAGGAGTAATTTGAAACGGCTTATCAGATATTCCAAAGAATTCTAAATACATGCTATAGAGTATTGTTTACGCAAGCTTTTAATATTGCTGTTTTTTAAAAGTGATTGAAGACATTTTGCCAAAAAAGTTGTGCCTTAGCCCTACTAATTTATATGTTATTAATGCTGTCCCACATTCAATTACTACCACTTATCGATATGTGTGTTATTAAATTTGAACGAGCTTTAAAAATCCTTACAAAACATGTATTTAAACCTCAATTAAATTATTTTAAATTACCTTAAATAATATAGTGGTTTTATAGAATATGTTTTGGTGATTCAATAGAAAGCAATGAGCGACAGCAAAAACAAGTCAAAAATCAGTTCTTTTGAACTCCCTCCCAAGCCTAAACCTCCAGAACCCTATGAATGCTGTGAGCGAGGTTGTGACCCATGTGTGCATGACTATTACGCTAAAGCATTGGCTCGCTGGGAAAAACGGGTAGCTGAGATGGAAAAAGCCCATCAGAAAAAAATGACTAGAAAAGCGCTCAAAAAATAACCATTTAAGTGTGTGCGCAAATACTCGGAGATAACTAATTTTTCTCTATGGGAAAAGAGCTTCTAATAGCAAATAGGCCCTTAGTTATATACTATTGCTCCCATAATTAAAAAGAATAGCAATTTTACTAAAACTAAATTCGTTAACTGCTGCACTTCTAGAATTCCACCAATCGATAAGTATTGATAGCCAATTTTCAATTTGGCCAGGAGTTTTATCGGTATGAAAAAGCAGTAAATATTTAGTACGTATACAGAGGAATTAACCGCTATGAAGATTGGTGTACCAAACGAAATTCATGAAAATGAATGTCGCGTTGCAATGACACCTGATACCGCAGCGCGTCTCCAAAAACTTGGATACGAATGCGCAATTGAAGCTGGTGCAGGTGCAAGTGCAAACTTTACAGATCAGGCTTATAAAGATGCAGGTGTTGAAGTTGTTTCAGACACCAAACAACTTTGGGCTAATTCAGACATTGTTTTAAAAGTCCGCGCACCGGAGCAAAATAATGCATTAGGTGTGCATGAAGCAGACTTATTAAAAGACGGTGGCACATTAGCTAGTTTTATTTGGCCCGCACAAAACGAAAGTTTGTTGGAACAACTAAAAACACGTAATGCAACCGTGCTAGCAATGGACTCCGTGCCACGTATTTCACGTGCACAAAAACTCGATGCACTTTCTTCTATGGCGAACATTGCCGGTTATCGTGCAGTTATTGAAGCCTCGAACCACTTTGGTCGTTTCTTTACCGGACAAGTCACTGCTGCAGGTAAAGTACCACCTGCAAAAGTAATGGTGATTGGTGCCGGTGTTGCGGGACTGGCCGCAATTGGAACCGCAAATGGTCTTGGTGCCATTGTGCGCGCATTCGATACGCGTCCAGAGGTTAAAGAACAAGTTGAAAGTATGGGGGCTGAGTTCTTAGAACTAGAATTCGAAGAAGATGAAGAAGGCGGCACTGCAGGTGGTTATGCCAAAGTAATGAGTGAAGAGTTCATTGCTGCAGAAATGGCACTTTTCCGTGAGCAAGCGCAAGAAGTCGACATCATCATTACCACTGCTTTGATTCCAGGCAAACCTGCACCAAAACTTATATTGGCCGACATGGTTGAGATGATGAAAGAAGGAAGTGTAGTAGTGGATCTAGCAGCTGAACAAGGTGGTAACTGTGAACTTACTGTTCCTGGTGAAGTGGTAGTTAAACATGGTGTGACATTAATCGGTTACATGGACTTACCAAGTCGTTTACCAACTCAATCAAGTCAACTTTATGGTTCTAATTTATGTCACTTATTAAATGACATGACGCCTGAAAAAGACGGCAACTTAGTTGTCGATATGGAAGACGATGTGGTTCGCGGTACCACCGTAGTGAACAAAGGTGAAATTACTTGGCCACCACCACCTATTTCAGTTTCTGCAGCACCTACACAACAAGCAGCAGCGGCTGCACCTGTTGTACAGGAAGAGAAAAAGAAAAGTGGTTTGGGTTTACCAATTGTGCTTATTGCTGCTGCAGCATTGTTGTGGTGGATCGGTAACTCCGCACCTGCTGAGTTTATGCAACATTTCACAGTATTCGTATTGTCATGCTTTATCGGTTATTGGGTGGTTTGGAATGTTACCCCCGCTCTACATACACCGTTAATGAGTGTAACCAATGCAATTAGTAGTGTGATTATTGTTGGTGCCTTACTACAAATTGGCAGCAGTGTCGCATTGATAGTTGGGCTTGCTACATTCTCAGTATTTATTGCATCAATAAACATTGGTGGCGGCTTTACGGTCACACAGCGGATGTTACAAATGTTCCGCAAAGACGATTAAGGGAGTATAAAAATGACAATGAATCCACAAATGTTAGGTGCAGCATACTTGGCTGCAGGTGCTCTCTTTATTCTCAGCTTGAATGGATTAAGCAATCAAGAGTCTGCACGTCGCGGTAACTTGTTTGGCATTATCGGCATGATCATTGCCGTTGGAGCAACCATTCTGAGTGGCAGAGTAGGCAATTTTGAAATTCTATTCCCTGCCATGATCATTGGCGGAATTATCGGCGCCATCGTAGCCATGAAAGTTGAAATGACTTCCATGCCAGAACTGGTTGCAGGCTTTCATAGCTTGGTTGGTCTTGCTGCTGTGTTAGTTGGTTACTCAAGCTATATGGATCCTAGTGCACACTTTGCAACAGATACTGAAAAAATTATTCATGAAGTAGAAGTCTACTTAGGCGTATTTATTGGAATCATTACCTTCACCGGTTCCATAATCGCATTTGGAAAGCTCAAAGGCATCATCGGTGGTAAACCACTAACCTTGCCTGGTAGACACATGATGAATCTGATCGCGATTCTAGTTTGCGTGTATTTGGGTTACATGTTCCTACAAGCGAGTTCGCACGAAGCAGGTTTAACACCGTTACTAATCATGACCGTGATTGCGGGCATTATCGGTATCCATCTTGTTATGGCCATCGGTGGTGCAGACATGCCTGTGGTCGTTTCCATGTTAAACAGTTACTCCGGTTGGGCCGCAGCGGCAACTGGTTTCATGTTAGGCAACACTGCATTGATCGTAGTGGGTGCACTTGTAGGTTCTAGTGGTGCAATTCTGAGTTATATCATGTGCCGCGCGATGAATCGCAGCTTCATTAGTGTAATCCTCGGTGGATTTGGTACCGGTGGAGGACCGGCAGCCGTTGCTGAGGAAGGTGAAGTCACCTCTGCTACAGCAGAAGAAGTTGCAGGACTGCTTAAAGATGCTAGCAACATTATTATCGTTCCAGGTTATGGAATGGCGGTTGCCCAAGCACAAGGAACCGTAAGCGAGATCGTTAAGAAACTTCGTTCAAAAGGTAAAAACGTTCGTTTTGGTATTCACCCGGTTGCAGGTCGCTTACCAGGACATATGAACGTGTTACTTGCGGAAGCAAAAGTACCCTATGACATCGTATTGGAAATGGATGAGTTGAATGATGACTTTCCTGATACCGATGTTTCATTAGTCATCGGTGCAAACGACATCGTAAATCCAAGTGCACAAACCGATCCAAACAGCCCGATTGCAGGTATGCCAGTTTTGGAAGTTTGGAAAGCTAGCACATGTATCGTACTTAAACGTAGCATGGCTTCCGGTTATGCAGGTGTAGATAACCCACTATTCTTGAAAGACAACACCGATATGTTATTTGGTGATGCAAAAGATAGTATGGATGAGGTATTAAAGCATCTAGGATAGATTCTATTAAAAACTCACTTCCAATGAGTTAATTCTCATACAAAAGGCCGATGTATTTAAACACCGGCCTTTTATAAATTTGTTATTTAAACTTTCTTCTTCGAGATATTCCAGCAAAACCTAATAACGCAGTGCCAAACAACCAAACTGCTGGTGGTAATGGAATTGGTGTAAAACTTAATTCATCAAAAGTGATATTACTAATCCCATACGCAAAAAATTCAAAAACATCTGCGTTCGTATTTATATCTCTTCCAGTTAACCACAAAACTTCGTATGTAAGTAGTGTCCAGTCATCACGAATTAGATTATCAAGGAGGAAATTAAACTGATCAACTATTCCTTGTTGTGTGACAAAAGGATATGTATTCGCAAGTAGCACTCCATCTGGCGTAAAATAACCAGGCACCTCATTGACTAAATTTTCGAATACAACTTCTGGGTCTTGTCCATTTAAAATGTAGTATGAGTTTCTAACAGGTGTCTGACCGCTTGGTGAAAAAAAGAAATCGTTATTAGCAGTTACAGCACCATTTCGAAAAAAGTTATCTTCACTAAAAAATAATGCTTGATTATCACCTAATAGCCTCGTGTTGCCTGATGAAGATGGGCCAAAGCCCAAAATTTCAACTTCCTGATTAACATCCGTGAGAGGGCTAAACACACGAGTAGGCTCGCCTGGCTGTCCTGCATTTCTCGGATTGAAAAATATGCCATTTCCATAGGTAGAAGTCCCTCTAGCAAAACTGCTATTAACAGCAGTACCATCGAGTAGTGTTGCAATACCGCGAGAGGATGTACCAAGAGTATTTCTTCCAGGAGTAGCAGTTGTAATACCTGGAAGTGTTGTTAGTACTGCGTCTGAGCTACCACCTTGCCATGAAATGTCACCTGGAAATGCGCCTTCTGGAACCCGATTATTAAAGTGTGGTGCAACTAAAAGATCATCTGTCACAATTTGAAATGTTATAGCAGCATTTGCAGGAATACTGCTAAAAATCGACAATACGAATAACAAGCTTAGTACTATCTTCGTAGTATATTTTTTGTTCATTTTATACTTCCTAAAACTTTGTTTGTCTTGTCAATAACTGACAATATTATAGTTGTATGCTTATTGATAACAACTATGTAGTTAGAATGGTTAAGAAGTATAGAGCTGATTAATTTGCACCCATGCTAGAGTAGAAATTAGGGAATTCCCCCTCAATATTAGTGTTTTTAATATAGTATCTAATAGCTCTTAATTACTAGTGTGTCGCATGGGTTATCTGAGAAGGTGAGTAATTCCGATCCCTACAATCTCGTACGGAGTATTTTTCCAAGCAGAGCTACACTCTGAATTTATGTCGGGCGAGTGATAGCAAATTCTGTTAATTGAATTAGCGCATCACGATATGGGTTACTTTTTAATATTTCGACACTTTGTTTTGCAAACTGCGCTTGCTGCCGTGCAACATTCTCCGTATATGCAATGGCATTCGTTGACTCGATTACTTGCAAAACTTCTTTTAGATGATCTTTGCCACCATTTTCTATCACGCTACGAATTAAGTTGACAGAAGATCCATCACTGTTTTTAAGTGCATGAATTAGAGGAAGAGTTGGTTTACCTTCTGCAAGATCATCACCCATGTTTTTACCCATATCTTCTGGTGAAGCTTGATAATCAAGCAAATCATCTTTAAGTTGAAATGCTGTGCCTATATGCATTCCATATGCAGCACACGCCTGTTCTATATTTTTATTTTCCCCGGCTAGAATTGCACCTAACTGGCAGGCTGCTTCAAACAGCTTTGCAGTTTTTGATTGAATCACCATCATGTATTGTTCTTCCGTTGTTTCTGGATCATTGCAATTGAGTAATTGCATCACTTCACCTTCTGCTATGGTATTGGATGCCGTTGCTAATATTTCCATTACGCGCATCTCGCCTACATCTACCATCATTTCAAAAGCACGTGAAAAAACGAAGTCGCCTACGAGTACAGTAGTTTCATTTCCCCATATTGCGTTTGCAGTTTGATTACCGCGACGCAAACTAGACTCATCCACAACATCATCATGCAATAAGGTAGCGGTGTGAATGAATTCGATAATTGCTGCAACCAAGTAATGCTTTTCTCCAGAATAGCCACACGCTCTTGCACATAAAACAGCAAGCATGGGCCGCATGCGCTTTCCCCCACTATTAATAATGTATTTGGCCATCTCGCTAATCAGTGCTACATCAGAATGTAGGTAATGACGGATAGCCTCATTCACTCCTTCCATGTCCTCTGCCACTAGGCTTTGAATGCTTTTAAAATCCATATTGGTTAGCTTATAAGATGGTTTTTTACTCGGAGTGGTTACTTGAGCTGTTTTTTTAGATATATCATGACTATAGCGGCAAATCTTGCGTAGTTTTGATTGACCCACTTGAGGCGTATCGCTAAAATTGCGCCTCTTTTTTAAGACCCTATTTACGGAGAAATCTCAAGGTGTACGCAATTATCGCCACAGGCGGCAAACAATATCGTGTCCAGAAAGGAGACTATATCAGGGTCGAAAAGCTCGCGGGAGATCCGGGCGAAAAAGTAGAATTTGATCAGGTACTATTACTGGCTGATGGTGATGACGTAACCATAGGCGCGCCTTATGTTGATGGTGGAAAAGTAACCGGTGAGGTAGAAGAGCAAGCACGTGCAAAAAAGGTCGAGATCATCAAATTTAAACGACGTAAGCATCACATGAAACGCATGGGTCATCGTCAATCATTTACCCAAGTTAAAATAACTGGAATTTCTAAATAGAACCAGTGGTCGATAATTAAGGAAAGGTTATGGCACATAAAAAAGCAGGCGGTAGTACTAGGAATGGTCGCGATTCGGAGTCCAAACGACTTGGTGTAAAGCGTTATGGTGGCGAAGACGTTCTCGCAGGCAATATCATCGTACGTCAACGTGGCACCCAATTTCATCCGGGTGTAAATGTAGGCTGCGGCAAGGACCACACATTATTTGCTAAGGCAGATGGACGTGTAGTATTTGAAACTAAGGGCCCTAAAAACAGAAAATATGTGCGCGTTGAAGCGGTGCAGTAACACTTATTAGACTTAAGTTTGCAAAGCCCCGCATCGTCGGGGCTTTTTTTTACCCTAAAGTTTGTTATGAAATTTGTAGATGAAACAACTATTCATGTCCAGGCCGGCAACGGTGGCAACGGCGGTTTGAGTTTTCGTCGTGAGCGCTATATTGCGTTAGGTGGACCAGACGGTGGTGATGGTGGTGATGGTGGAAATATATATCTTGTTGCAGATGAAAACTTAAATACACTTGCTGATTTCAGACATGCTCGCTCTTTTAAGGCGCAAAGAGGTCAAGATGGGATGGGTAAAGATCGCACCGGAAAAAAAGGCGAGCATAAATATATTAAGGTCCCGATGGGAACAATTATTAAAGATGCTCAAACCAAAGAAATCATTGGTGACTTAACTAAACATAATGAAGAGTTACTGGTAGCAAGAGGTGGCACTCATGGATTAGGAAATGCACGCTTTAAAAGTTCTACCAATCGAGCACCACGCAAAACCACGCCAGGGGAGCAAGGCGATGTACGGGATTTACATTTAGAGTTAAAACTTTTGGCAGATGTTGGTTTGCTAGGCTTGCCAAATGTTGGCAAATCTTCATTGATTCGCGCAATGTCATCTGCAACACCTAAGGTAGCGGACTATCATTTCACTACTTTGTATCCTAGTTTGGGAGTAGTGTTCATTGCGCCGCATAAAAGTTTTGTTATTGCTGATATTCCCGGTTTAATTGAAGGTGCTGCTGAAGGTGCTGGTTTAGGGATACAGTTTTTAAAACATTTATCGCGTACAAGTCTGTTATTGCATATGATCGAATTAGCTCCAGCAGAGTACGAACAAGATATACAAAAAGATTATTTATCAATTGTAAATGAGATAAAAAAGTATAGTGACGAATTAGGTAATAAAAAACGCTGGTTGGTGTTTACTAAAACAGACTTACTGTCAGAAGAAGAGTGTAAAAATACTATTGATAAACTAGTACAAGATCTTAAGTGGGATGGCCCTGTATTTGCTGTTTCTTCTATCAATAAATCTGGAATAAA
>JBCCEI010000083.1:0-8045 GCA_039030355.1 Pseudomonadota bacterium
ACGTTTCAGTAAACAAATATCAACTAATTATTTGATGAATAGGTGTATCGTAAAAGTGATCTTATCAGCATAAAAGCCATTGGTAGCATCCGTATTTCTATTGTTACCAAGCTGACCAATTATTCTCAAATTAATCTGTTACTTAATGCTAATAATTCAGGGTTTGTAAGGACTACACTTTGAGCGACACAATATTATCAATATTCATACATGCCGCATGCAGAATGGTGATAACAATTGAGCTAAAAAAATGAAATTCTGTAATTAGAGCTGAAGATTAGTTTATTAGCTATGCAAACTAATTTTGTAGTGATGATGAACGCAATTAAAAATTATGCTCATCGATGAGATGATGTATTAAAAGTTATGCAAATTTTTTGCGTAATCCGATTAAACCAAATATCGCAGAACCAAATAGCCATATAGCTGCTGGTACGGGAACTGGCACTATACCAAAAGTAATTTGATAATCGACTATAGAATTTCCGGTCTCCTGTACCCAAAAAGCATAATCACCTGCACTTAGTACTGATATCGGATCAAAAGATAATAGATTATCAAGAATTTCTCCATCTGACTCATCGATTATTTCGAACCCATCAATAGAACCGCTACCTTGGCCAGTAAAGCTATTACCTGCTACATAGCCAAAAAAACTACCATCTTCACCAGCATCTCCTGTAAACATATAACTGTCTACTGTGATCGAGTTTAATAGAAAATTAACAGGTACTGTAAAGGTAAAATAATCAGCATCTTGTCCACCAACCGCACCAGTATTACCATTATTACCAACTTGACCTATTACTGTATTTGGCCCTACAGAAACAGACAATAATGCTGGAGCAGAAAATACACCACTCAGGTCTCCATTAACACCCTCATCGTATATAGTTGCAGCTGATGCAACGCTGAAAGAACTTAGAACTAGTAAGCTTATTAACAAACAATATTTATTCATGACATATGTACCTTAGAAATAAGAAAAGCAAAGTCAACTAACAATGGATTTATAATTATCGCTTCCATCATGTCACTCTTCAAAATCTTTCCATTGTTTTTAGTTATAATTTTAATCACGACTAAGAATCACTCCTCCTTGTACGATGAAAAGTTTTCTTAGTAGTAAAGATTACTTAGCTAGAGCTTACGAAACTAAACTTATTCCGAATTAATATACTAATAAGGCTTGCACCTAATACAGCTTGGCTATGCTTAATATAGTTATTGTCTAACTAAATGTCAATGATTCTTATTTGCATTACTATTTGGTCTAATTTCACCGAGAAACAATGTGTTACAGGATATTCCCTCCTATTCACTTAAAAATAGAGATTAAGTAGCTTGGCCTTACCCGCTTGTACTAGAACTTGGTAACATCCTTATTCGATTCAAGCGCTCGAGCAAATTGCTACGAATCAAATATAGAGACGGCACCAATACGAGTGTAATTAACGTTGCAAATACAACACCCGCAGCTAAACTAATTGCCATTGGAATTAGAAACTGCGCCTGCAAACTTTTTTCGAGGATAATGGGTGAAAGACCGGCACAAGTCGTCAATGTAGTAAACATTATTGGCCGAAATCGCTTTTTACATGCAGTCACAATGGCATCCATTACTTCCGCACCTTCTGAGCGCAACCGATTAATCATATCCATTAATATTAGTGAATCATTTATAACCACTCCGGAAAGCGCAACGATACCAAAAAAGGAAAAAAAGCTTACTTCATAACCCAAAATTAGATGGCCTAACACCGCACCAATAAAACCAATTGGAATAACCGACATAATAATCAAAGGTTGTGAGTAACTGCGTAATTGAGTAGCTAATAAAGCAAATATTCCAATTACTGCGATAGCAAGTGCTTTTAATAAACTTGCAAAACTATCTTTGCGTTCTTTTTGTGCGCCCTCAAAATTATACGCAAGGCCAGGATATTCTGATTTCAATCTTGGCAGTATATTTTCTCTAAGATTTTTATTAATTTCATTCGCATTGGCTTCTTCTTCAATGACATTTGCCGTGACGTCCACTACTCGCCTACGATTTGATCGTTCAATTACAGAAAAACCCCGCGCATCATTAATTTTTGCAACATTACTAAGTGGCACTTCGGTTCCATCATTCAAACGAATTCGCATATCATAAATGCTACTTAAATCTCGCCGCTCATTTTCTGAATAGCGAACTAAAACTTTTATATCATCTCTTCCACGTTGTACACGTTGTGCTTCTTCACCATAGAATGCTTGACGCACTTGTCTTGCCAAATTATTTAACGTCAAACCAGCAGCGAGGCCTTCTTTTGTTAGTGCTAGCTGAAGTTCCGGCTTTCCAACATTAAAACTATCTTCAATTTCTGATACACCATCAAATTGAGTTAGAGATTGCTTTAGTTTTTCAGCTGTAATGAGTAACGTTTCAAAGTTATCATGTGACAACTCAACATAAACATCCGAACCAACACTAAACAAGTTACTAAAATAATAGATTTCTGCTCCTGGTATTTCACCCACTAACTCTCGCCATCGTGATTCAATTTGTGAGGCACTAAATGGCCGCACCTCACCTTCTAATAATTCAATCTTTACTTCGCCATAGTTAGAGCCTATTGATGAATTTTCACTCCCATCGGGCCCTCTTCCTGAAAATGGAGTTGAACCTACACTTGCTGATAAATTTTTATAAACCGAATCAACTCCAGGTGGTAATTTTTCATCAAATTCTTCTTGAGTTTGATAAGCCATGGCAATCATATGCCGGACTGCTCGTTCTGTCTCACTTGCAGGAGTACCATTTGGCATACGCAATCGTGCCGAAATTTCATCTCCTTCGATGGTTGGGAAAAATACCGTTTTAATTTGGCCGCCATTAATTGCGCCAAACATTAACATAAATAATGATATTGCAATGGCCACTACTACATAGGGCATATTCAAAACACGCTGTAATGAAGGAACATAAACTTTATTAATTAAATTTTGCAAACCAATGCGTAATTTACTTTGCATCAGTGGCAATGCCCCTTGTTTATGATGCATTTTTATATTGGATAAATGCGCGGGCAAGATCAAAAAGGCCTCTATAAGCGACATTATGAGTACACTCACAACTACCAATGGAATCACTTTCAATATTTGACCAATAATACCAGCAGTAAAAAACATAGGTATAAAGGCGATTATCGTGGTAATAACTCCTATAGTCACTGGAGAAATGACTTCACTCAAACCTTGCAGTGCTGCTTGAGTACGTGATAATCCTTCTTCATATTTTGCATAAATACTTTCACCAATAATGATGGCATCGTCTACTACAATTCCAAGTACTACGATAAATGCAAACGCAGAAATCATATTAATGGTACCGCCACCTGCAGCAATTAAAATAAACGCCCCAAGGAATGATATCGGTATACCCATTGTTGTCCAAAAGGCCAATTTCAAATTTAAAAACATAACCAAAACACCAAATACCAACACTAGACCCATCAATCCATTCCTAACTAACAGATCTATTCGGCTTCGCAAACTATCTGCGTAGTTTGACCATGTGGTGATACTAATTCCTGTGGGCACAGATAATTCATTTACATATTTCTTAACTACCTCTTCAATATCTAAACTTTTTTGATTACCTACCTGAACTACATCAACAAATGCTGCTGGTTTGCCATTAAAAATACTCGTGCGATCAATATTTTCAAAACCGTCATTAATTGTTGCAACATCTCCAAGGCTCAATACAGTCCCATTTGTATTAGAACGTAAAATTATTCCTTCAAAATCTTTTTGGTTATAAGCCTGTTGATCAGTGCGTAACAACACTTCTCCGACATCAGAGCGAATTGTTCCGCCGGGCAAATTAAGTGAAAAGTTACGTACCGCTTCTGCAACTTCATTGAATGTAAGGTTATATTTTTGAAGAGTGGCTTCACTTACGTCTACACCAATTTCGTAATCGCGCACACCAATTACATTGGCATTAGTAATTTCATCAAATGAAGTCAAATCATCTCGAACTCGATAGGCAAGTTCGCGCAAGGTTCGCTCGGCCACATCACCATAAATTGCAATCGTAATTACAAATCTTTTAGCGGCTGTATCAGTAATATTTGGATCCTCCGCGTCATCTGGCGGAAACTCCTCAATTGATTCAACAGCTGTTTTTACATCGTCAAGAATTTCACGATCATCCACCCCATCATCCAGATCGGCAATAATAGTGCCGACTCCTTCTGTAGCGTAGGAGCGTACTTTTTGTATGCCATCAATACCAGCCAAGGCTTCTTCTACTCTTCGGTTAATCCCTTCTTCAACTTCATCCGGAGTAGAACCGGGATAAGGAACACTTACCGTGATAGTTCGAGGGTCGATTTCAGGGAATATTTCTACCGGCATGGTGAGGGCAACAACAAGACCACCCACCATAAGTAAAGTCATTAAAAGATTAGCGGCAACATGGTTTTGTGCAAACCATGAAAATAACCCTTTAACTTCAGAATTAGCCACGTGGATTAGCTACCACTTGCAACGCGTACATTCATGCCCTCGGTAACCACTGTCAGGTCACTTGTTATAACTTGTGTACCCTGTGCTAACTCACGAACAACAATTTCATTATCTGACTT
Source organism: Pseudomonadota bacterium (assembly GCA_039030355.1). GTDB lineage: Bacteria > Pseudomonadota > Gammaproteobacteria > UBA4575 > UBA4575 > JABDMD01. The sequence goes on from JBCCEI010000083.1 coordinate 4,638, forward strand.
ATAGACAATATCAGGAATGGTGTAGCGTAACTGACCCTCTTCGATGGTCCACAGTACATTACCTTCACGTAAACTTGCTCTTGGCAAAGTGGTTACTTCTGCAAATTCGTGGCTAATTATAGAGACATCGACAAAAAGTCCAGGTATCACTTTAGATTTAAGTTGCTCTGGTATGTCAGCATAATCCAATGTAACAATTACACGTGCAAATCTGGAAATTTCTTCCAACTCACTTTCAATTCTTGTTACATATCCAGACATTTGATGTTCCGTTTCTCCAATTTTTACAGTAATTTTTGCAAGGTTCCCCGTAGATTCTTCAGCATCATTTGATATGTCGATCCATGCAAGTTCTTCTAAATCAAGAGATACGGGAATCTCAAAACGCTCTGTACTGTATACAACTCCAACCTGTTGATTCGCGGAGATGACTTCTCCTTTATCAATCATTGCATTTACAACACGCCCTGTGAAAGGAATACTAACCTGTGTGCGTTGTAAATCTAATCTTGCACGCGCTAATTGTGCACGTGCTGAAGCCAAAGCGGCTTTGGCTTCAGCAATTTGAGGTTCACGACCAACAAGTGTAGGAATTTCTTCATTGGGATTAATATCTAGCCACTCTTCACGAGATGTTTCCGCATCTGCTAGCTCCAATTCTAGTGCTGTTTGTGCTCTGGCAACTTCAGCCTCTTGCTGCGTTACAGCTAACTCATAGTCTATTCGCTCAATCTCTAACAAGAGTTCATTTTCAGCAAACACTCCACCCGCGCGCAGATCGGGATGTATGTACACGACTTTACCACCCACTTGTGGAACAATATTGATCCGTGTTCGCGCTTCTATCGTTCCGTTACCCTCTATTACAACTTGTTCAGTACTAACACCAGTTTCAATTACACGAACGATTGGAACATAGTCGGCTCTTTCAGATTGAGCGGGCTCTTCATTAAATAAACTAAAACTCATCGCTCCAACAAAACCTACAACAAGTATTAGAACAACCAAAACAGGTTGCACAATCCAATGATATGCCTTGATCATTTCTTTCATAATTACAGTTTATTTGGTTACACTTACAACACGACCATATTCATCTTCTAACCAATCACCACCAAGTGCTAAATACAGATCGATACGCGCATTCCAGTAATTCAACTTAACTTGCAACAACGAATCCTCTGCATTTTGTCTTCGCCGCTCCGTTTCTAATACCGTCAGTAAATTTTCTACACCTCTAGAATATCGTTTGCGTGATAAATTTTCGGCTTGTCTAGCCTCAGTCACTTGTTGGTCTACTTTTTCTAATTGGTCTTTTAATTGATGATTTTGCACAAGAGAATCTTCAACTTCTCGTATAGCCTGCAAAACTTCACCTAAATATGTATGCGCCTGCGATTCTAAACGTGCTTTTGCAGCATCCACTTCTGCACGTAATCGCCCACCCGCAAATAAGGTTTGAGTGAGTTCGCCCATTATACTGCCAAATAGGGTATCTGATAAAAACAATTCTGAAGTTTCAGAATCACGCCAACCACCAGCGCCAGTTATGGTCAAATCAGGGTACAAATCTGCGATGGCAACACCCACACGCTCATTAGTAGCTTTTATACGAAATTCAGCGGCACGAAGATCTGGGCGCCGATCTAATAATTGTGCAGGAACACCTGTTACCGCATCATCAAGCACAGGTAAAACGTTCAACTCGGCTGTGGAAGAAAACAATGATTTAGGTTTTTCGCCTAATAATATGTCTAACGCGTGTTGTGCTAGCGAAACATTTTGTTGTAGTGCAAATATATTTGCTTCAGCAGAGTAAATATTTTCACGTGCCAATTTCACATCGACCGCGGATGTCGTATGAACGCCACGTGAGTAACGCCGCTTAACAATATCAAGAGTACTATTACGACTCTTAAGTATATCCTCAGCAACACTAAGTCTTTGCATTGCAATTGCAAGCTCTACTCGCTGGCGGATAACATTTGCAATCACAGTATGCATAATCGCTTCACGATCCGTTTGAGAAGCTTGCCAATCCGCAATCGACGCTTTTTGATTGCTGCGCAATCTACCAAATAAATCAGATTGCCAAGTGATTGAGGAACCCACTACATATGTTGTGGTGTAAAGACGATCACTTCCCGCATTAAAACTTGAACCGGTGCTGCTACCTGTAAAACTGCGATCACCCGATACTAGTGCACCAATCTCAGGCCAACGGCTTCCAACTGCAGATTGAACTAGGGCTTGTGTTTCTAATACATTTGCTGCGGCCACTTTGATATCAAGATTATTTTCTAAAGCCGCGTTAATAAAATCATTAATTACTGGGTCATTAAAATTTTTCCACCAGTGAAAAGCAGCAAGGTCTTCTGGTTTAGATGTAGTACGCTTTTGCGCAAACTCTTCACCTAGCAAGCGCTCAGTGTCAGGTCGTTCATATTCTGGTGTAAGAGAACATGAGGCCAACATGACAAGGCTGAAAAAAATCATCCATTGGTTCATATACTTGAGCCGAAAATAGTAGTTAGTGGTAATCTTTGAGTATGTTTAAACGTTATGAACTCAGATTCTAAACAGGTTTGCTTGAATTAGGTATAGGTTTTCAATATTTATAGTAATAATAGATAAATAATTGATAATACTGATTTTAAATCAATATCCCTTATTTTTTGTACAGTTAAATATAGTTCAAAGTACTAGCAATTTTTTCATTTGCCAGCTGTAATTTTATTTCTGTGAATTCTTATCAATCTAGTCCAAAATTTTAATTTAAAAAATGAATTCAGAAAAATACAAATCGCCAATTGCACATAAGTGGATTGTGATTTTTCTTTCGAGCTTAGTTTTTTGTTTTTATTTCTATATGCTGATTAATTGGTTAGGCTGGGACCTCGGCATTGTTTTTGGCTTGGCTTTTATATCATTGATATTTCTTGTTTATATTTTCTATAACGCAACTCTTATCCCAAACAAAAAAAGAATACGAAAGCACAAGCAAAACAAACAGTCGGTTTCTAACGCTTCAGAGAAAAATATAAACAATTCGATGTTATGGCCTAATATTTGTTTTAAGCGATTAACTGTAGCAAGTGTTCAAAGCATAATAATGGCAGTAGTAATCACTGCTGCAGTTATTAGCCTCCTCCCTCTAATACGTCTTGAACAATCTCTTTTAGCCACTATTTTTGTCCCTGTAACACTTTCATGTGTATTTGTTTGGCTGTACTCAACTAAACGATTTTTGTTTTCTAATCTTCTAGTGATGCTATTAAGTATTTTGTGTCTTTTAATCATACTTATTCAGTTCTTTTGAATGAATCAAAGCACACTCAAAAGAATATTTGATTTACATTCCTGTATTGGGATCGTACTAGGAGGCATTTTATATATTGTTATATTTTC
>JBCCEI010000084.1:0-7996 GCA_039030355.1 Pseudomonadota bacterium
CCTAATTGAAACCTGTGCAGAATTCTAAAAACTATTTTGAAGTATCGTAATAAAGTGGAATTATATTTACGTAAAAACGCGTTGCTCATAAGGTGAGATAAAAGGCAAGCGCAAATTGATAAATGGAACAACCTATTGTTCATGCCTGATTCATCCATTTGGTAACTGACTGATTCAACAAAAACTAAAAAATTCATACGGTAAATACAGATAAGAATGAACTTGTTACTTAATGAGCCTCATCCCAATTACTACCTACCTCTGCATCTACAACAAGCGGTACAGATAATTCTGCTGCTGATTCCATGAGTTGTTTGATCTGTTGCTTTGTTGTATCAACCACACTTTTTTCTACTTCAAATACCAACTCATCATGTACCTGCATGATCATTTTGCATTCAGCAGCTTTATCTTGCAGCCAAGTATCAATTTTTATCATGGCTAACTTTATAATATCGGCTGCGGTGCCTTGCATCGGCGCATTAATTGCAGTGCGCTCCGCGTATTGTCGGCGCTGCACATTTTTATTGTTGATGTCTGGAAGATACAGTCTTCTTCCAAACAAGGTTTCCACAAAACTTTGGTCTCGTGCACGCTCACGAATATTGTCCATATACGTTTTCACACCTGGATAGCGTGAAAAGTATAATTTTACGTACTTCTGTGCTTCGGTGCGTGTAATGCCTAGTTGTTTTGCCAATCCAAATGCAGACATGCCATAGATCAAGCCAAAGTTAATCGCCTTGGCCGCACGTCGTTGCTCCGCTTCGACTTTATCCAAACTTAAATCAAATACTTCGGCAGCTGTTGCACGGTGAATATCTTCGCCTTTCGCAAAAGCTTCACATAATCGTTCGTCGTTTGATAAATGCGCCATGATGCGCAGTTCAATTTGCGAATAATCCGCAGCCAAAACAAGGTAACCCATTGGCGCAACAAAAGCTTGGCGCACACGCCTGCCTTCTTCGGTACGAATCGGAATGTTTTGCAGGTTTGGATCCGATGAGGATAATCTACCAGTAATTGCAACCGCTTGATGATAAGAAGTGTGGATGCGTTTTGTTTTTGAATTGATTAACGCTGGCAATTTATCAACGTAAGTCGATTTAAGTTTACTAAGAGTACGATGCTCCAATAGCAATTTTGGCAATGGGTAGTCATTTGCAAGTTCTTGTAACACGTCTTCAGCTGTAGAAGGTTCCCCACCAGGCGTTTTTCGTATCACTGGTATGCCCTGCTTATCAAACAAAATTTCTCGTATCTGCTTTGGCGAGCTTAAATTAAATTTTCCATCAGCCAGCTTAAAAGCTTCTTTTTCTACTTCTACAATTCGTTTACTTAATCCTTTGCCTTGTTTTTCCAATTGCATAGCATCCAGCATGACGCCATTGCGTTCAACATTCGATAAAACTTCTAACATCGGCAATTCAATATTTGTGTAAAGCTCCTTTTGTTTGGCTTTTTTCTTTTCTTGCAACTCGCTCCAAAAAATATCATGCAGACGCAAAACCATATCGGCATCTTCTGCTGCATAGTTCAATGCTGTATCTAGTTCTACTTGATCAAATGTGATTTGTTTTGCACCTTTACCAGCAACATCTTCAAAATGAATATTTTTATGATCCAAGTGTTTTTCGCACAAAGTATCTAAGTCATGTCGACTGGCAACGGAATTACAAACATAAGACTCCAACATGGTGTCATGCTGAATTCCATCTAGCTGAATATTATGATTAAGCAAAACGCTGCGATCATATTTTAAATTGTGGCCAATAATTTTTGCTTTTTTGTTATTCAGAATTGGTTGTAGTTTTTTCAGCACCTCATCGCGTGCAAGTTGTTTTGGTGCACCAGGATAATTATGCGCAAGAGGCACATACGCAGCTTCACCAGCCTTTACCGCAAAAGATAGCCCCACTACATTGGCTTGCATGTAATCCAAGCTATCTGTTTCAGTATCAAAAGCAATCAAGTCTGCAGCTTTAAGTTTTTTCAGCCATGCATCAAAATCTTTGTTTGTTAGCACAAGTTGATACTTCGTTTTCGTTGGCTGAGATGCAACCTTTTGTTCTTTTACTTTAGATTCCTCATCATCTTCACCAAGTGCTTTTAACCAAGTTTTAAATTCGAGGTGCTTGTAAATCGAACGCAGCTCGGTGCTGTTTTCATCTTGAATGGCCAGTTCGTCGATGCTGGTTTGTAATTTCAAGTCACAGCGTATGGTTGTAAGCTCTTTAGATAAGGGTAGTTGCTCCATGTGATCACGAAATTTTTCACCTACTTTGCCCTTAATTGAATCTGCATTTTTTATAATCTCATCGAGTGTTTCATATTCGTTTAACCACTTTGCTGCAGTTTTTGGCCCTACACTGGGCACACCGGGAATGTTGTCTGACTTATCACCCGTCAGCGTTAAATATTCGATAATTTGATGTGGTGCCACACCAAATTTTTCCACTACACCCTTAGTGTCCATTCTGGTGTCGGTCATGGTGTTTACCAGCGTGACTTGTTTGTTTACCAGCTGCGCCATATCTTTGTCGCCGGTAGAAACCAATACCTTATGTCCTTGCTTGGCCGCCTGACTTGCCAATGTGCCAATAACATCATCTGCTTCTACCCCGGGTTCACATAACAAAGGCAAACCTAGAGCACGCACTAAGTTATGAAGTGGTTCTATTTGTACTTGGAGATCTTCAGGCATCGGTGGACGATTGGCTTTATAGTCCTTATACATTTCATGCCGGAACGTTTTGCCTTTGGCATCAAATACGACTCCTATATGAGTTGGATTTTCATCTTTCAGTAACCGCTTGAGCATACTCACCACACCACGAACTGCTCCTGTAGGCATGCCCTCAGCGTTATGTAAATTTTGTAAATTTGGTATGTGGTAAGCACGGTACAAATACGAAGAACCATCTACCAAAACAATTAGTGGCTTAGGTTTTGAAGTAGATTTAGTTGTAGATTTTTTCGGCATGGGAGGAAGTTATCGCTAGTGATCCATCAAGTTGAACGTTATTATGTGACTAAAATTGAAGCATGAAAGCAATAAAATATATTCCACATCTTGAGCCTGGTATCTTAGTTTAAATATTAAACAAAATTAAAATTTAAATACGCATTATCCAATTTCATCCTCACGAGTATTCTTAACCTATAGTTTTAGCTTGTATGTCTGTTTATACAAACATCGAAAAACCCGAGCTTGAAATTTTTTTAAAAAATTATTCTCTTGGCCAGCTTTCCAGCTATGAAGGTATAAACGCTGGAATTGAAAACACGAATTATTTTGTCAGCACTGAAAACGGTGAGTTTGTACTTACTATTTTTGAAGAAATTGGTTTTGATACGCTGCCATATTATCTAAATTTTATGGCGCACTTATCAGATCATGGCATGCCCACTGCGCACCCTATTGCGGATAATAAAAACAACTATGTTCGTGTGCTAAAGGATAAACCTGCCGCTATAGTGCGTCGCCTGAAAGGTAAAAATGAATTGCAACCTCAAGCTGTACATTGTGCCGCAGTGGGGCACGCATTAGCCCGAATCCATAATATTAGTCAATCTTTTGAAGGCGTACTGGAAAATCCAAGAGGTGTCTCATGGTCTTTAAATACCGCTGAACGAATTTTTAGTCAATTATCCAGCGATGAGCAAAACATTCTTGAACAGGAAATTAACTATCGTAAACAACTTCCAGCGGATGATTTACCAAAAGGTGTAATTCATGCTGATTTATTTCGCGACAATGTGATGTTTAAAGAACAAAATTTAACTGGAATTATTGATTTCTACTATGCCTGCAATGATCACTTATTATATGACCTTGCGATAACTGTAAATGATTGGTGTAGCAACGAAGAAGGTGAAATTAATTCTCAGTGTTATGAAAACTTAATCAATGCATATCAAGTAGAACGTCCATTTCAAGTGGGTGAGAAGACTGCTTGGCAGTATATGCTACGCGCTGCAGCGCTTCGCTTTTGGTTATCCCGCCTACAAGACAAGCTATTTCCAAAAGACGGCGAAATTACTCACATTAAAGACCCTGATGTGTTTAAAAATATTTTATTAGCAAGAATTAAGCATTCCCCTGAACTTGACTAAGGTTCATCTCCTTGATGGAAAAGCTATGTAACAAAATTGATGCATTAAATGAATGCGTTGGAAAATTTGCTGCATGGTTTGTGCTGGCAATGGTTTTCACAACATTTCTTGTCGTAGTAATGCGCTACGGGTTTAATTTTGGCCGCATTGCTATGCAAGAGTCGATTACCTATATGCATGCTTTGATTTTCATGTTAGCAGGTGCCTACACACTTAAGCACAATGAACATGTGCGTGTAGATATTTTTTACCATGACATGAACATAAAAAATAAAGCCAAGGTAGATTTATTTGGCACTCTTTTTTTACTTTTGCCTTTTGCTGGTTTTATATTTTGGGTCAGCTTTGATTATGTGAGTACTTCGTGGAAATTACTTGAAGGATCCCGTGAAGCAGGCGGCCTACCATTTGTTTATATTTTAAAAACACTAATTCCGATCATGGCTGCCTTACTTTTTTTACAAGCCGTTTCTTTAGCAGGTCGCGCCTGGATCAATTTAAGTAAACGATAAAGTATATGGAAATAGTTGCGTTTATTTTATTTATTGTAGTTATCTGCGTGTTGCTATTTGGCTATCCCGTAGCGTTCACACTTGCAGGTGTTTCTTTATTATTTGCCTTCGCTGGAATTCTTACCGGTAATTTTGATGCTGCTTTGCTGCAAGCATTTCCAAGTCGATTATTTGGCATCATGAATAATGAAACGCTAATAGCGGTTCCATTGTTTGTATTTATGGGTGTGATGTTACAACGCTCCAATATTGCAGAAGAACTACTCGATGCGATGGCTTCCCTGTTTGGTAGTTTACGTGGTGGTCTAGGAATCTCAGTAATACTAGTAGGTATGTTGCTTGCCGCCAGCACTGGTATCGTTGGTGCAACGGTTGTAACCATGGGTCTTCTATCTCTGCCCACCATGTTAAAACGTGGTTACCAAGCCGATATATCTACCGGCGTAATTTGCGCATCCGGCACACTAGGACAAATTATCCCACCTTCAATCATTTTAGTGTTGCTAGGTGATGTATTGTCATCCGCCTATCAGCAAGCGCAACTTAATCAGGGCATCTTCTCGCCTGATACTGTTTCAGTAGGTGATTTATTTGTTGGCGCAGTCATTCCAGGATTATTGTTGGTCGTACTCTATTTAATCTATGTCATCTTTATGGCCTGGACACGCCCCGACGCTATGCCTGCAATAGAGAAACATGAGGACATTAATTTAACTGCTTGGTTTAAACGTATCACACGTGCTCTCTTTCCTCCTATTTTATTAATCGTTGCGGTACTTGGTTCTATCATCAAGGGCATTGCTACACCCACAGAAGCCGCATCAGTTGGAGCCGTTGGTGCAATCTTATTAGCAATACTTAATCGTCGACTGGATTTACAATGTTTAAAGGATGTAATGCAGCGTACGGTGCGTGTGACATGTATGGTGTTTATGATTTTTATCGGCGCTTCGATTTTCTCATTAGTGTTTCGTGGATATGGTGGCGATGAAGCGGTACATAGTTTACTCACCCAATTACCCGGTGGAACATTTACTGCTCTTCTAATTGTTATGATATTAATGTTTTTACTGGGTTTTATATTAGACTTTATAGAAATTACTTTTGTAGTCGTGCCTATTGTGGGCCCAGTATTGCTTGCACTTGGTGTGGATCCTATTTGGCTGGGTGTAATGATTGCAATAAATTTACAAACTTCTTTTCTTACACCACCATTTGGTTTCGCGCTGTTTTATTTGCGCGGTGTTGCGCCGAAAGAAATACAAACCAAGCAAATATATAAAGGTGTTGCACCTTTTATTGCCATTCAAGTAATTGCTTTACTACTGATAGCATATTTTCCTGAATTGGCAACCTGGTTACCCGAGAAAATATATTAAATTTATTATCCAAAATAAAAACGGGGTCTCTAGACCCCGTTTTTATTTACATTTATTTATTTTTGATTAGAGATCATATGGTGAAAAGGTTGGTACCAGCTGGAAGTATGCAACAATAACAAGAATTGCATATCCAATACCAAACCCAAACATAATCATCTTATTTAACGAAGTGATGTCTTTACCTGTAGAACGCAATGGTAAGGACGCAACATAAAAAGCAATTAGTAAGTTTGCTAAAAAGAATAATTGTACGGTTAATTCCTTGGCATCCCACATCGTTCGCCATTTAACAAAAAGATCTTCCACTATGAATACTCCTTTCCTGTACTTTTATTATGGTTATTATTCGGCGTTAAAATCTATAACGTGTTGTAGTCTATCCGTTACGTAAGTTCAAGTAGGCGCGTTCGGAAATATCTAGCCAAGCACGCGATTTCTCAAAGAAATTGCTATAAGAATCAAATATCTTACGTGCCAGTGGATCGGTATAACCCAATTCCGCTGTCACCTCCTTGGATAGTGCGGCAAGCTTACTGATCACATCATCTGGTAATTTTCTGACATCGACATTGTGTTCATTCACTAATGTTTCTAAAGCATCGTTATTGCGTGCGATATATTCCAGCGCCATATCTTGATTCGCGACACGACATGCCGTCATGACAATACTTTGTAAATCACTCGGTAATTCATTAAACGCATCTTCATTAATAAAGCATTCCAACGTGGTGCCAGGTTCGTGCCATCCTGGGTAGTAGTAATACTTTGCAATTTTATGAAAACCAAAAGCTAGATCATTATATGGCCCAACCCACTCTGTTGCGTCAATATTTCCGGACTGTAATGAAGTAAATAGCTCACCCCCAGGTAAATTAACCGGTGTCCCCCCTGCACGTTTTAACACCTCCCCACCTAAACCGGGAATGCGCATCTTCAAACCTTTTAAATCTTCTAGAGTATTTATTTCTTTGTTGAACCAACCTGCCATTTGCACATTGGTATTGCCCGCAGCAGCTGGAACTAAACCAAATTGTTTATACGCTTCTTGCCATAATTCCATTCCCCCACCATGATACAGCCATGCATTCATTTCGATTGCGGTCATACCAAACGGCGTAGTCGAAAAAAATTGCAACGCTGAATTTTTTCCTTTCCAGTAATACGCAGAGCCATGCCCCATTTGTGCAGAGCCGTTTGATACGGCATCAAAAATCTCGAAGGCAGGAACCAACTCTCCCGCACCATACACTTTCACTTGAATGCGGCCATTCGACATTTGATTGATTTGTTGTGCAAGAAACTCAGCACCCGTTCCCAAGCCAGGAAAATTCTTTGGCCAGGTGGTAACCATTTTCCATTCCCAAGTTTTACTCGTTGAATTAACCGCTGGTGAATCAGCAATATTCTTCTTCTCTTCAGTATTACAGCCAGTCAATCCAGCTGCGGCACCAACACCTGCATACTGTAAAAATTTTCTTCTTTGCATAATTAACTCATTTACGTATGTAAAAACTTAAACAACTAAACAACAAAATGTGCATTAAGCCATCACTTCCAAATTTGCATAAGCTAGAACTAGCCACTTACTGCCTGCATTTTCAAAATGCACCTGCACACGTGCACTACTACCTTTACCTTCACAGTCTAACACTACGCCTTCACCAAACTTGGCATGTGAAACTCGTCCACCGATTTTTAATCCTGTGCCTTCTAAAATATCACTTCCGGCTCTCGCTTTATTGGTGAAATTCCTGGTGAATTGATCGCTGAAGTACGACCACGTGCAAGTGTTACAAAACCATCCTATCAATCATCCACACCATCGATGATGGTGAATGGAGCAAGAGCCGGAAGTGATATTTTAGAAGGCACAGGATTAAAAATCGGTGTTCCTCCTCCGGTACCACCGCTGCCGAAGCCAACATCGGTGGAAGGGCCGTTGGTGGTATTAAATCCTCCTCCTGTAAATTCAATGCCCGTTCCGAG
>JBCCEI010000085.1:0-7958 GCA_039030355.1 Pseudomonadota bacterium
AGATAGAAGCTTTTAAAAAGTCCGCTTCGACCGCCATGGATGGCGCAAGTGCAGATATTGCAGGAGCAAATTTCTGTATACAAAATAACGATAACAAACTAGCAGCGAGAGACGTTGTATTGCTTATTGATATCCGTTTTTAGCCGACAGAAATTTGCTCCTGCAATATCTGCACTTGCGCCATCCATGGCGGTCGAAGCGGACTTTTTAAAAGCTTCTATCTTTAACCTGTTCGCGTCATCCAAGACGCGACTAATATTCGTACATCCTGTACTCACTAATTAAACTAAAGGTCGCCTATTACTTTATAATGTTCGAAAATTAAATAATAAGAGGAAACATCATGACATTTGCAGAGGAATGGAAAACTGTACAAGCAAAAATTCATCAAAATGCAGTGGACCGAGGCTTTTGGGATAAGGAGCGCAACGAGGGCGAAATCATTGCACTTATTCACTCCGAGTTAAGTGAGGGTTTAGAAGCGTTGCGTAAAGATTTAGATGACGACAAGATACCTGAATTTAAGGGTATTGAAGCAGAGTTAGCAGACGTTGTAATCCGTTTAATGGATTATGCAGAAGGTTTTAATTACAGAGTCGTTGAAGCGATTGAAACAAAGATGGTCATGAATCAATCTCGAGAGAGAATGCACGGGAAAAAGTTTTAGAGCTTGAACATCGTTTTACTGGCGCGTCTTAGCTCAGTAAGAATATCTTTTTGAAGTTGATCGAGTTCCATGATTTTGTTTTCTGCTGCACCGCTTAACCAAGCTGTTGCAGTATTTTTCTTCTTGGTGAAGTAATTCAGAATAAACTGTTCTGACATAAGTACAAATTTAATCGCTTTTTCAGGATCAACTTGAATGAATGGGTTCTTGGCAATTTGAATTGCTGAAGCTTCTTGTGAGGCACAAAACTTATTTAACAAATAAAATAATGAAATTCTTGCTTGACGCAATGATTTGGTCACGCGTTGTTTAGAATCTTCATTTAAGCTAGCTTCGACAATTGCATCTAACCATAATATTAAATCACTCTCAGCGATGACAACTTCACTTGCTTTAATTTCATTTACTAAATCATAAATACGCTGCTGGGCATCCTTGGTTTCGTCCACTGTCTTTTTGCGTTTCATGGTGCGATTCCATAGACTTTGTGTCTCTTTCAAATCGCTTTGTAATTGATCCAGCTCTTGTTGTTTTAGCTGAATCGTCTCTTCACGTGTTTCGATAAGCTTACGTTTTTGGTGAATTGCACGTGCCAATACTTTGAGGCGCAAAATATAATATTCAGCTAAAATTTTTCCTACTGATTGTGTTTCTCTTTTTAGTGTATGAATTGAAGCAACGAATCTTTTCTTGTCTTCATCACTGTTTGGCTTAGCATCTTTTAATGTATTTAAACATTCATGTAAGCTAATAGTTTCACTGCGAACATCAATTAGTAAATTATTAATTGAAGTTATATGTTTGACGAATGTGTCATTGCCAATTTTTTTAGTGCCACGTTGTGCGGATTGTAAAATTTCAACCAATAAAAGTATTTTGTTTTTAAATACACGCAAATTGGCAGAGCCCGTTGCAGTTTTAGCTTTGTCTAACGCGGTAACAACATGCTTGCCATACGACTCCTGATCACGCATTCGGCGCTTAAGGTGAAAGGAGTTTGCGGTCATTATTAGATCATCAACAGCACTTCTAGATGCCATTGGAATCTTTTCACTAATATCCGCAGGTATATTATTTGGTAGCTTCTCGATCGGCAGTTCTGCAATTCGCCCAGGCGGCAACTTCTGCAACAGCTTGATAAATTGCTGCAGTGATAACGGGTTCTGAATATTTATAGTAGCTTGAGCGGTCATTAATTATTTAGTCAGGCATCGCCATGATTGGGCCGAAAGCGTTCCTTTCAGCCATTAGTGACTGATATTGCGTGAATTTTGCTTGAAAGTTTAGGGTCTAGTGCACAAAAGGCCGGAACGGGCGACGAACTCTATAATTCAATGGTTTAGAGGGTATTTTCAAGGATATTCGGGTCATTATTGGGCTACAAATTCCAGCATTCGACTGGTGGATCGATAGGCTTTTTGGCGTATCTCTTCGTCAACAAATATCTCGTTTTCATTGGGCTCAGGGCCAGTATTTGAGCAGGACTCCAACACTGCTTCGAGGTTGTGTAAACCATTCATTGCCATCCAAGGGCAATGCGCACAACTTTTACAGGTCGCACCTTCTCCTGCAGTAGGCGCCTCGATAAATGTTTTGCCAGGCGCTTCTTGTTTCATTTTGTAAAAGATACGGTTGTCAGTTGCGACAATGAATTTTTTATTGGGTAATTCTTTAGCAGCTTTTATAAGAGCAGTGGTCGAACCTACAACATCTGCCACCTCTATGACTGCTTCGGGCGACTCTGGGTGCACCAAAATTCCAGCATCAGGATGTTTTTCAATTAACTCTCCTAGGCCACGCGCTTTAAATTCTTCATGCACAATACAAGCGCCTTGCCAAAGCACCATGTCTGCACCTGTCACTTTTTCTATGTAATGTCCAAGATGTTTATCCGGAGCCCATAGAATTTTTTTGCCTTGGTCCATTAAATGAGAAACAACTTTTAAAGCAATGCTAGATGTGACAACCCAATCTGCGCGTGCTTTGACTTCTGCACTTGTGTTTGCATATACGACTACTTCATGATCAGGGTGTTGATCACAGAAGTCCGAAAATTCATTTGCGGGACAACCAAGATCAAGTGAACAGGTCGCTTCCAAGGTTGGCATCAATACACGTTTTTCAGGATTTAAAATTTTTGCTGTTTCGCCCATAAAGCGTACACCCGCCACAATGAGTGTTGTTGCCGGATGTCTATTTCCAAAACGTGCCATTTCTAATGAATCTGACACATAGCCGCCTGTTTCCTCGGCAATCATTTGTAAATCTTCATTAGTGTAGTAATGCGCAACTAATACTGCGTTTTCACGTTTTAACAAACGTTTAATGTTGGCAATTTTTTCTTCACGTGCTTGCGGTGAAAAAACTGGCAAGTTTGATTGAATAACCGCCGTTTCTGGAATGCCCTTTAAAGGCACAGCGAATTCTATTGAGTTTTCAGACATGTAGGTCCAATGAAAGTGGGGTGATAATTATTATATATGGGCGAAAAGACCGTTATTCAACCTATAACAATAAGGGTATTTGCTCTAATTTACAGTATTTATTGCAAATTTAGTTCAATTTTAGGCTAATTTGATATTAGGATATCTTTATGCCAAATGTTAAACCAGCAACGGATTACATCTCACCTGATGTTGCCAAAACTTTGCCTGGCTTGTTTCATCATCGTGTACAGCGATCCGCAAATACAGATGCCTATGGCTACCATGAAGAGCATCAAGGCTGGTGTGATCTCACTTGGCAACAAACTTTTGACCAAGTTACAAAAATTCAACAAGCGTTAATTGAAGAAAATTTAAACAACGGTGATCGTGTTGCAATCATGTTACGCAATTGCCCCGAATGGATTAGCTTTGATATCGCAGCAATGGCCAATGGGTTGGTATCAGTGCCTTTGTATACCAATGACCGTGCAGAAAATGTTGCCTATGTTGTGCAAGACGCTGGTGTAAAAATCTTGTTGTTACAAAATCAACGCCAGTGGCGAGAATTAGCCGAAACGAAAACAATAAGTGAATCTTTGCTGCGAGTGATCTATGTAGACGAGAATGAAAATGATGAGCAACAAAATACTAAGTTAGTGCATTGGCAAGAATGGATCACAAATTATGGTCCCTCAGATTTACTAATTGATGGTGTACAAAGTGATGACCTCGCCACGATCGTATATACCTCGGGTACAACTGGCAAGCCAAAAGGCGTGATGCTTAGTCATAAAAATATTTTGTCTAACGCCTATGCAGCTTTGCAATGTGGTGATTTTTATCAGGAAGATGTTTTCTTATCTTTTTTGCCTTTATCACATACATTGGAACGAACCGGCGGATGCTTTCTGCCTATGATGGCTAGCGCTAAAGTTTGTTTTGCACGCTCAATACAAACACTTGCCGATGACATTCAAGCCGTTCGCCCTACAACTTTTATTTCTGTGCCACGAATTTATGAAATGATATTTGCGAAGGTGCATGCATCTCTGGAAAAGGAGTCAGCCATAAAGCGAACTATATTCTCATTGGCTCAAACTGTGGGCTGGAGACACTTTCAGTTTCATACAAAAGCAGCAGGTTGGCATTTCAGTTTATTGTTTTGGCCTATCCTGGATCGCTTGGTAGCAAAAAAAATACAGCAGCGCTTAGGCGGTCGACTACGTTATGCCATCGCAGGAGGTGCAGCGTTGAATAAATCGATTGCTAAGTTTTTTATAAGCTTGGGCATACCTGTTTACCAGGGTTACGGTATGACGGAAAGCAGCCCCGTCATCAGCGTTGGGCGCAAGGAAGATAATATCCCATTCAGTATTGGCAAGCCTTTGCCGGGAGTGGAAATTAAAATTACTGATGAAGGTGAGCTTTGCACGCGTAGTGATTGTGTAATGTTAGGGTATTTTAATAATCAACACGCAACGAACGAAATGATTGATGATCAAGGCTGGTTGCATACTGGTGATCTTGCATCACAAGACGATGATGGTTATCTGTACATTACGGGACGTATCAAAGACATTATTGTTTTGGCCAGTGCAGAAAAAGTGCCTCCGCAAGATATGGAGACCGCAATTTGTGCAGACCCGTTATTTGACCAAGCGATGGTTGTTGGCGAAGCTAAGCCATTTTTATCAGCCTTATTGGTGTTAAATGATGTAGAGTGGAAAAGCTTGGCAAAAAGATTTGATTTAGAGCATCTAAAAATTGAAAGTCTAAAAGATACTGCTATACATAAGTTTGTTATCAAACGCATATCTAAATGTTTAAGTGAATTCCCAGGTTATGCACAAGTACGCCGTGTTAGTTTATACTTGGAACCTTGGAGTATTGAAAATGGACTACTTACTCCTACTCTCAAAACTAAACGTCCACAATTGCTAGCGACTTTTGCAAATGATATTGAATCAATGTACGAGTCTCTGGCTCAGTAAAATAATGAAGTGCATGTCTAAGAACAAAAAATTAATTTTAATTGTATGTATGTTGACGATAATTTCGTTGTCTGCATGCTCAAGTACAACCAGCCCAAGTTTTGGGCCAATTAAAGACGAAGATTTTCAAGCTATTATCTCAAACAGCATTCTTGAAAATGATGAAGAAATAATTTTTTATAGTAGGGCTATTTGGTTTGCAAACAAGAATGGTTTTAAATTTTTTCCAGCCGGAAAAAAATCACGTAAAGGTGTTTTCATCTGTACTGAGCGAGCAATTTATTTTTCCGAATGGAAGGCAAAAAAATATATACCGGTGTACACAGCAAACTATGCAGAAATTTCGGAACATAGACTTGCTGCAAATGAGTTATTTGGCCGACTTGTTGTGAAAGCACAAAACTATAATAGTTTTGAAATTCTTGGTGTGAGTGGGCCGGACCTACCAAATAAAGAGGAAACAGAAGTAGCGTATGAGATTATCCAGAGTCAGAAATAGTTATCACTTTTTTGCTTGCAATAAAATTGTATCGATCTGATTGTTCTTCAAACGCTTACGTAATTTTTCCAACGCACCACGGTCTGTAGATGGGCCAATTTGCACACGATGCCATTTTGTCTGGTTAACATCCACTGACTGGATTTTTGCTTCTACACCAATGAGTGCCAAACGCGCTTTTAAACTATCGGCTTCATTGAATTGTTGAAAAGATCCAGCTTGCAATAAGTAACCGCCTTTATATTCGCTTTGTTGTTTGGTGGCTGTCGATGGCTTTTGTTTTGGTGGCAGTGTTTCCTCGTGTGGAATCACAATTTCAAGCTCTGGTAGAAGTGTATAAAAGTCAAATTTACGTTTTGTAGTAGGCTGAGCTGTCACGGCAGGATCAATCGGTGTATTAGCTTGTTGATGACTAACTTGCCTATTATTTGAACCAGTGATCATGGCAATTCCAAGACCAATCAGAATACCCAACGTCAACCAAATCCACGCAGGGATAATACTTGAGGATTTTGTGCTTGAACGTCTTTTTTTTCGTGCCATTAAAGTTGCCTAAAACTTGAAGTGTTGTAAGTCATACTACATTTTTGTTGGTGCGCTGACATCAAGCAGCATTAAACCATTATGAAGAACAATCTTTGTTGCATAGATTAATTTAAGTCTTGCTTTTCGTAATGTAGTGTCTTCAGTCAATACTTGATTTTGCTTTTCATTATAAAAACTGTGAAACGCATTGGCTATATCACGCAAGTAGTTCACAACAATATGTGGTGATAGTTTTTCAGCTGAAGCTAAAACATTATCAGGAAATTGATTCAATAATTTCAGTAATTGTTTTTCATGTTCATTATTAAGTGCTGTGCTGTCAGCTTGGGTGATAAATTGATCTTGCATACTTACACCTGCTTGTTCAAATATGCTGCAAATTCTTGCATGTGCATATTGAACATAATAAACCGGATTATCTTTTGATTGTGAGGTAGCAAGATCCAGGTCAAAATCTAGATGTTGTTCGTGTTTGCGCATAACATAAAAAAAACGCGCTGCATCTTTGCCAACTTGTTTGCGTAATTCACGCAGAGTCACAAATTCGCCCGAGCGCGTGGACATAGCAAGTTTTTCGCCACCTTTAAATAAGTTGGCAAATTGTACTAAGGGGATGTCTAAATTATTTTCATTTTTGCCTAGTGCTTTAACTGCAGCTTTTATGCGCGTGATATAACCATGGTGGTCTGCGCCCCATATATTGATTAAGCGATCAAAACCGCGATTATACTTCTCTAAATGGTAAGCAATATCAGAGGCAAAATAAGTATGTGTACCGTTTTCGCGTACCAAAACTCGGTCTTTTTCATCGCCAAATTTGTTGCTTGCGAACCAAAGTGCGCCGTCTTTTTTGTAGCTATGACCATTTTTATCTAAAGTGTCCAATGCGTCCTGTACTTTATTGTTGTCAACTAGCGATTGTTCTGAAAACCAGTTGTCGTAATACACACCAAAAAGTTCAAGGTCATCTTTGATATCCTTTGTAATCGTATCCAGCGCGCATTTTGAAAATATTTGATAACCATCTTTACCAAGCAATAATTTCGCTTTGGTAATAATTGCATCGATATAGAGTTCTTTGTCTCCACCCTGTGGTTCATCAGCCGGTAGGTCAGATATCCATTCTGTTGTTGAGCGGTTGTATTGATCTGCATGTTCACGATGCAAACTTGCAGCAATGTCCCAGATATAGTCACCTTGGTAAGCATTTGCTGGAAATTCAAATTTTTCATCACATAGTTCTAGGTAGCGCAGCCAGACAGAAGCTGTAAGGATATCGATTTGACGTCCCGCGTCATTCACATAATATTCGCGTTGAACCTTGTAGCCTACTGCCGCAAGAATATTAGCAATGGTGGCGCCATATGCCGCCCCCCGCCCATGACCAACATGTAGAGGGCCGGTAGGATTAGCAGAAACAAATTCTATTTGAACTTTTTTGCCAGTGTATTTTTCAGTACGACCAAAGTTTTGATCTTGTGCAATGATAGTGTCAAGTATTTCGCTATGTAGTGTTGAGCATACATAAAAGTTGAGAAATCCTGGCCCAGCAATTTCTACTTTTTCGATCAAATCGTTTGCAGGTAATTGTGCAAGTAACTTTTCTGCAAGATCGCGCGGAGGTATTTTTGCCTGCTTGGCTAATTGCATGGCAACATTACAGGCAAAGTCTCCATGAGATTTATCTTTGCTATGCGCAATTTGTATTTTTGCACTTGAATCTTGTGGCAGGGTTCCATCGGCTTGCAAATTCGCAACCGCTGTCTCTACCAGAGAGGAAATTTTCGTTTGCATCTAAATATCTAGTTATAAAAGGCGTTGCATTGTAC
>JBCCEI010000086.1:0-7888 GCA_039030355.1 Pseudomonadota bacterium
CCGCAAAAAAGATGGTGATGCAGGCAACACTTCAACACTATGCTGTTCTACCAAACTGCAAATATCTGCTGGATTGCGACTAAATGGCAGTACTAAGGTACCTTTACTAAAAAGTGTATAAAAAAGGGTATCTATACCAGCAATATGATCAAACAGAAGAAATGCCAATGTAGAAAACTTTTTCTTTGCATTTTCGAAAGAAAATAGGAATTTTTCTGCGCCATGTAGGATTGCTTTAGGTTTTCCAGTAGTACCACTTGAGAAGATGATAAAACCTGGCTGTGATTCATCAAATAGTTTCTGAAGCAAGGGATTATTTTTAGAAGATACTTCAAACTCAAACACTGATACAACTGAAGACTCATCAAAATGAAAAACTT
Organism: Pseudomonadota bacterium; assembly: GCA_039030355.1. Taxonomy (GTDB): domain Bacteria; phylum Pseudomonadota; class Gammaproteobacteria; order UBA4575; family UBA4575; genus JABDMD01. The sequence goes on from JBCCEI010000086.1 coordinate 381, forward strand.
TTTTAATATTTGCGTCTTTAACTACTGCTGAGATGCCTTGATTTTGTGGAGACAGCAGCGCTACTGTATTACCACGAGTCAGTAACGCCAAAAAATATTCAATACTGCTAATATGAAAATCAGATTGAACTCCAATTACACAGTCAGATTTGATATTTTCCTGATCTAGCTGCTCTTTAGTACTTTGGATTCCCAAAAGCAGCTGTTGATAACTTATTGACCGATCACCTTCTACGATAGCAACTGCATCATTGCCCGCAAAACTGTCTAACAGTTTTTTAATACGTGCAGACATAAAGAATAGAAATTATTTTTTGTGAACAAGCATCTAGGTAATGCCGCCTAAGTACATTACTTGGCCAGTAATAAACTCACTTTTCTTTTGTATGTAAAAGTCAGTGACATTGGAAATATCTTCGTACTCACCCATGCGTTTTATTGCTTGCGTGGCGATTAAACCATCCATTTTATTATCTGAAACACCTTTTATTAGATCGGTCATTACTGGAGTTGGTCCCACCGCATTTACAGTTATATTGTAGTCTGCCACTTCACGTGACATTACGCGTGTAAAACTCTCTACTGCAGCCTTAGATGCTGCATAGGCTGCTTCACCTTCTAAATCGAGCGCTGTTGCTACAGTTGCAAAATTGATAATACGTCCATACTTTTTTGAACACATCACCTTCGCAACTTCTCGGCAAAATAAAAATGTACCAAACACATTTGTAGAGAAAATATTATTAACAGTAGACAAAGGTGTTAATAAGACATGATTCATTGAAGCAATGCCCGCATTATTGATTAAAATATCAATTTTTCCATGCTTTTTATTTACCTCACGCACCATATTTTGCACAGCTTTTTCGTCTGCTACATCCACACAATGATGCTCATAACCAGAAATTTCCTTATCCATAGGTGATCGAGAACAGCCAACAACTGTAAATCCTTTTTCTAAATAATAATCAACTAAATATCGACCGATACCTTTGCGTGTACCGGTGATTATCATGACTTCACTCATCAACTGTTACCTTCAAGCTCACCCATAGCAAAGTCTGCTAAGTTAGAAACACTTCGATACGGACTATTACGCATAGACATAGCTTTTTCACTTGCAAGTAAAACATTACTGTCAAATTTCTCATTAATTTTCATTTCTACATCAGTTACCAATCGGACAAGTGACAGCGAGTCAATTCCATCATCACCTCCATATATCTCTGTAGATTCCGTTGCGTTCTTCAAGCTATCATAATCTAGCTCTTCATTAATATCGGTTAATGATTCACAAATGATTTGAACAATCTCTTCTCTCACAATATTCTCCAAATAAAAAATTAGTTACCGATTTAGAATTATTTTTGCTGGATTCCCTTGGATGATAACATCGTTCTTGAATCGCCTATTCACAAAACTATTTGCAACTACAACAGTATTATTTCCAAGCACAGTTCCATCCGCAATGGTACATCCTGAACCAATCCATACATTATCACCTATCTTTATTCCTTTTGAGGTCTTAGGCATATCTTCAAGATGGATGTCTTTTTGTGCATACCCGTAATTACGCGAAACAATATTCACATTTGGGCCACAAATAAAATTATCCCCTATGTTGATACCACCCTCTCCTGTGGAAATAAAACAGAAGTTAGCTATTCCCGCACGGTCACCTATTACTAACGGCCCATCACTTGCTTTAATCTTGGCAAATGAATTCACTACACAGTCCTTACCAAACTTTAAATTCTTAGATATTTCCACTTCTGAGCGGGGGCTCACTTTTGCACCATACTTGAACAGGAAATAAAGTGTAGCCACGATTGTGGGAGTAAGCAGTCTTCTTACACCCTTGATGATTTTGTCAGTTTTCATTATTGATATATCTGTAGTTGGCAAGAAATTTTCTCTTACTTACCCCATATTATAAATGGAATTTGCAAAAACTAATGTGATTTTCCGCTTACTTTGCGGATTTGACGCCGCTGATGCTTGCTAGGTTTACCTTTAGATCTGGGCATGCTGGCGTTTAATAATTTTCGCTGCTGGGATTGCAGCTCACGTTTTTGGATGCTTTCTTCTGTTTCCTTATAAAGCAGTTGCGCTTGTTTAGCCGGCCCGCGTTTTTCACACAGCTCTTTTACTACGACCACTGAAAGTGTTTGCGAGCGTTTAATTGCAAGCTCGTCTCCTACTTGAATTGGCCGCGATGCTTTTACACGTTGCCCATTGACATGCACATGACCACCATCTACCGCCTTTGAAGCCAGAGCACGTGTTTTAAAAAAACGTGCAGCCCACAGCCATTTATCAATACGTAATTTTTCCATTCTTTTCCATCTATGGGATAGGAACTCGTTATTGGTTCCGTATAATACTGAACTTTAAGTTGCGGATATATTAGATATGAAACTAGAGCTGATTAGTTTTAATGTTTGCCCTTATGTTCAAAGAAGCGTTATTACGCTCAACCATAAACAATGTGAGTATGACATTACTTTTATTGATTTGAATGACCCACCCGATTGGTTCCATGAAATTTCGCCACTTGGGAAAGTACCCGTTTTGAAAGTAAATGATAAGGAGATTCTATTTGAGTCTGCAGTTATCAATGAGTTTATTGATGATGTCACCCCTGGAACGTTAAAGCCATCTGACCCTCTCACCTTGGCGAAAAACCGTGCCTGGATAGAATATGGTGGCACGTGTTTAGCTGATCTTTACATGATTGCAGATCATAATGATGAATCGAATATGCGCAAGCAGGTGATCGAATGCACGAGTCGTTTGCAAAGAGTAGAAGATATCTTAGGTGAATCGACCTATTTCAATGGCGAAGAACTCTCACTAATTGATGCAGCATATGCACCTTTACTGATACGCTTAGATTATATGAATGAGAAATTAAATCTTTTTGATTGGAATGCATTTCCTAAACTTAAAAAATGGCGAGATAACTTGTTAGACCTTGATGCCGTGCAAAAATCAATAATCGATAATTTTGATTTGCACTACACAAACAAAATTAAAGGGCAAAATGGTTACTTGGCAAGTGTCCTATAGCTATAGGATCCATAACACATAATATTTAAGTGTATTTATTCAGGTCTTATTTCTTGATTGCAATTAAGTTATGAACTTTTGCAACTCCATTAATGCTACTTGCCACTTCTAGTGCTTTACTTCTAACGCTTTCATTCGCCACAAAACCTGCAAGTATAATGTGTTTGCGCTTTACCTCGGTGGTAATTGCTGTTGCATCACCCAGCCCTGTTTCAGCCGTGAGTTTTGTTTTTAATTTAGCAGCGATACTTGTATCGTCTAGAACTTCACCTGCACTCCTTGAGCCTGGAGAAACAACAATTGCGTCTAGGACCTCTTTAACACCCGCCACGCCATTTGCAATGTTTAGCGCGGTCGATTCTTCAGTTTCACTGTCGACAAAACCTGAAAGTTGTAAAACTCCTTTGGATACCTCAACATTGATGTTTCTTGCCTTAACTGTCTTTTCACCTATCAGCGCAGTTTTCGTTTTAGAAGCGATCGTTGCATCATCAATATGCTCACCAGCACTTTCTGCGAATAAAGAAGAAATTGAAAATAAATTCAATGTCACAAGAATTAATAGTATATTTTTGAATTTCATAGTCTTTCTCAATAATTAATTTAAAAATCTTAAATCACTAAACCCAACTCACAATATGCTCTGCAACTTCTAATACTTCGGTTTCACTCACTACACGATTTTGCACTGACATTTTCTTTTTATGAATTTTGTTTTTATCACCACATACTAAATAATGCCACTTAGGTAGATCTTTCCCTTCATGCAATATGCGATATGCACAAGTTTTCGGTAGCCACTTAAACTCTTCCACATCATTCACTTCTAGCTGCAAACAATCATCGACAAGTTTTTTACGATTCTTGTAGTCTTTACACTGACATGTTTCATGATCAAGCAGATGACAAGCAACTTCTGTATAAAATAGTTCTTTCGTATCAGAATCTTCCAGTTTAATTAAGCAGCACTTACCACATCCATCGCAGAGGGACTCCCATTCCTTCTTGGACATCTCCTGGAGAGATTTAGTTTCCCAGAATGGTTTTTTTGCTTTGGAACTTTTACTTTGCGATTTCATTAATCATTTGATTAAGCTTATTTACGAAACTAGCTGGGTCCTCAAGTTGCCCACCTTCCGCTAAGATTGCTTGATCAAATAAGATGTTGGCCCAATCCTCAAATCGATCTTCAGCTTGTTCGTTTTCCATGCGCTGCACCAAGGCGTGAGTAGGATTAATTTCCAAAACGGGCTTGGTTTGAGGCATGTCGTGACCTGCTTGCTTCATTAGATGTTGCATGTATAAAGCCATTTCCTGTTCGCTTAATACAATACATGCAGGCGAACTAGTAAGTCGGTGTGAAACGCGCACATCTTCTACTTTGTCTTCAAGTACCGTTTTAATACGCTTGATTAAACCTTCTGCTTCTTTTTCAGCTTTTTTACGCTCTTTTTTATCCTCATCACTGGAAAATTTATCAATGTCGAGCTCGCCCTTTGCCACCGATGCAAATGATTTCTCATCGTATTCAGTTAAATGACTCATTAGCCATTCGTCTACACGATCAGATAACAGTAGCACTTCAATACCTTTGTCTTTGAAAATTTCTAAGTGTGGACTATTCTTTGCTGCTGCATAGTTATCTGCAGTGATGTAATAAATTTTTTCTTGTTCTGCTTTCATGCGAGAAATGTAATCATCAAGAGATACATTTTGCGCTTCAATATCTTGATTGGTTGAAGCAAAACGTAATAACTTGGCAATTTTTTCTTTGTTTGCAAAATCTTCACCAGGGCCTTCTTTAAGAACTTTACCGAAGACATTCCAAAATTCCTGGTACTTTTCTGCATCATCTTTGGCTAACTTCTCTAAAAGGCCCAGCACTTTTTTTACTGAACCTGAGCGAATATTGTCGATGATTTTATTGCTTTGCAAAATTTCACGTGAAATATTGAGCGGTAAATCATTTGAATCAATTACACCACGCACAAAGCGTAAATAACGAGGCATTAATTTTTCAGCATCGTCCATAATAAAGACGCGTTGCACATACAGTTTCACACCATTTTTTGGATTTTGGTCAAATAGATCAAACGGTGCTTGGGCAGGCACATACAACAGGGATGTATATTCAGTTTTGCCTTCTACACGATTGTGTGTCCATAACAGTGGATCTGCAAAATCATGGCCTACATGTTTATAAAATTCTTTATATTCTTCATCAGAAATTTCAGACTTGGGCCGCGCCCATAAGGCCGAAGCTTTATTAATGGTTTCCCACTTTGCAGTTGCCTCACCCTCCTCATTTTCCTCACGCATTTCTATAGGAAGATTTACATGATCTGAGTACGTGGTAATGATGGATCGCAAACGCCAGCTGTTAAGCAATTCATCTTCATCTTTTTTAAGATGAAGAATAATCTCGGTGCCACGTTTAGCTTTTTCGATTTCTTCGAGCGTGTAAGAACCTGTACCTTGTGACTCCCATTGAATTGCCTGATTATCATCTAACCCTGCGCGGCGGGTTTTTAAAGTAACTTTATCCGCAACAATGAATGCAGAATAAAAACCGACCCCAAACTGACCAATCAAATGCGAATCTTTACTTTGGTCTCCAGTGAGTTGGTCTAAAAATTCTTTTGTGCCTGATTTTGCAATGGTGCCAATATTACTTACAACCTCATCACGACTCATACCAATGCCATTATCACGAATGGTGATAGTGCGCTCATCTTTATCAAATTCAACTTGAATCTTGAGTTCAGAGTCATCACTGAGTAAAGAATCGTCCGATACCGCTTCAAATCGTAGTTTGTCACATGCATCCGATGCATTAGAAATGAGCTCGCGTAAAAAAATTTCTTTATTTGAATAAAGCGAGTGGATCATCAAGTGCAGAAGTTGTGCAACTTCCGTTTGGAACTCTAAGGTTTCTTTCTGATCATTCTTTTTTGTATCTTTTTGTGTGTCTGTGCTCATTGCTTTTAATATTTAATTGAATAACAAATTATATTTAAGAACTCTTAACGATTTATTTGGCCATTCACAATAAATGACAATGCATCACTGGGTGAATTCGCGCCGTAATCAGTCATATCTTCTAAAGTGACTTTTAAATTTAGCTGTTGAACATCAGGGTTTTTAGCAAGATGACCTACAATCGCTTCATCTGCCTTGACACCAAATGTTTTCAATAGTGCTCGTATGTCTTTTCTACTATTATCGTCCATCATCAATCTCCTCTTGTAAATTGGGGCACTTTTTGAAAAATAAAGGCCTGGATAAGTTCTTGTGTTATTTTATTGGCTTGCTGAAAATACTCCATAGGTGACAACATATCCTCAAGGTATTGCACGTATTCGCCTTGCTTTTCGGGGTTACCGCATTCTTGGTATATACCCTGAACATTACTGGGAAGCATTTCCAAGTGAAACTGTAGCCCAAGCGTGGTTTCTCCATATATAAATGCTTGATTTGCACAACCTTCACTAGCGAGAAAGTTTTTCGCACCGCTGGGAATCCCAAAAGTGTCGCCATGCCAATGATAAGCATAAAACTGATCGGGAAAACTAGTCACTCTTTGGTCTGGAATCGCTTGTGTCTTGTTTACTGGAAACCAACCAATTTCTTCAAATTGATTTTTAGTCACAGGCGCCCCCAATACATCCGCAATCAGTTGCGCACCCAAACAAATTCCAAGCACAGGAATTTCTCGTTTAATTATAGATTCGATAAATTCTTTTTCTAGAGTAAGCCAGGGATAATCATCTTCATCACCCACACTCATGGGCCCACCCATTACAATTAATGCATCGATATCATGAATGGATGGCAACGATTGATCTTCATACATACAAGTGCGTGTCAGACCACATCCATATTCAGTCAAAATATTTTCCATAGAACCCAAACCTTCAAATGGAACATGCTTGAGATAATGTACGTTCATAAGCTAAATTTGCTCATGATTTAGCAGCCATTGTTTGCGTTGAACTAGCCTGCCTGTGTCATCCCCCATAAAACCACCCAAACCAGAAGCACTTACCACACGGTGACATGGCACGAGTAATAACAATTTATTTCTTCTACATGCATTACCGACTGCGCGCGGTCCAGATTTAATTTTTTTAGCAATATCACCGTACGTCTTGGTTTCACCAAATGATATTTTCCTAATCTGATCCCATACTTTTACTTGGTAATCGGTTCCCCGTTTAAATAAAAAAGGCAAATTAAATTCGCTTAAATCTTTTGTAAAATAAGCATTAAATTGTTTTTGAATTTCCAATGCTAGTGGATCTTTATTTTTATTCGGCCTGGTTTGATCCGCAACCTGCTGCACCTCAGTGACAAAATCACTTTCATAACTCACCGCAATTTTGCCAATTGGAGTTTTTACGATAATTCGATCCATACGGAAATTGTACATCTTATTCTTA
>JBCCEI010000087.1:0-7520 GCA_039030355.1 Pseudomonadota bacterium
CGATCGTCGGCTACGGCGATCGCCAAGATCGGCAGCAAGGCCACCAGGCCGGCGGGTGACAGGGTTCGATCGAGCTGCCGCCACGCCAGCAGCGAGAACGACGCCAGAGCGAACCAACATGTCCTTGGAGACAAAACAGGTTGACAAAAAAGGCTGACTCTGACAAAATAACCTTACCTTACCTTGGCTGGGCGCCAGCCCAGACTTCATGGATTCTTGCCTTCTAGTGTTTATTGTCCAGCATAGCTGTGCTTAGTTTGTTGGTATTTGTGCAGCCTGTGTCGTTCAACAATGCATCAATGTAAGTGTTTTTTCTTCTGCCCCTGTTAGTTCTGCTTTTGTCAGGCTGCCATAGAACTAACTTAGAGGATTCTTTATCTTTGTGTCTGAAACAGTTTCCAGCAAGTCTCATTTGTCTTTCCCTGATTTAGCAGCTGACTTTTGGAAGAGATCCATGAAGTCATTCATTTCTCATATGGTCGCACTCCAGGAAATGTTGAGAGCAAGCCTCAGCAGCCTTTATGCTCCACCTGATACCTTTTCAGTTGCTTTGCTCATTTTCCATGATTCACAGCTTGACAGTCAAGACAAACAGCGTTATTTTCAAGTTTCTATTCAATTTGGATTGCCAAATTTTGTCAAGCCTGTTACAAGCAACCCATGCTTGGGGCTTTCAGAGTCTGGTGTCCTGTAGGGTGTTTGTTATCAATCCATGGCCCCTTTGATTTTCTCGCCATATTCACTGAGTTGATTTTGTCAGCAGTTTGATTGTAGCTAGAATCCCTTGAATGGGTGCTCCGCGCTGTCTTTCTGTGCAACAACTGTAGCAGCTTTTGGCTCATCCTTAACGGCGCGCTCTAAAGCTTCTTTAGTTGCTTTATAGTTATTTTCATAGATCGCTTCGTTGCTCTTGGCTTCCCAGTGAATGAATACACCAACACAAACAAATACGTCATCAGCTTCGTCAGCTGGAACAGTGCCGTCTTCAACACTATCTGCAACTGCTTTTGCCACAGCTGCTTGAGCTGGACCAAACATTTGTACTGCTTGCTCACCACCTTTGATGGTCACTTTATTGAACATCATTGTGTTTGGCTTACAAGGTAGGTTTGGTGCAACAACAGCTAATAAAGTTGAGAAGCCGTCCTTGTTATTTACCAAGCCATTACAAAAAGCAGTTTCAACAGCAGAACCACGAGGACCGATTAGTAAATCGATGTGTGCGATTTCAGCCATAGTGCCTGAAGGGTCGTTATCATTAACGAGTGACTCTCCAGTCAAAACTCTATTAATTAATGCCATTATTATTCTCCTAAATTATATTTCTATTTTGTCGACAAATTATGAGCCAAACATCTCTGATTAGCTCACTCATCCCCCTTGGAAAGCCGCAGACAAAGTCTGAACCTGACTACTGTTTTGCGGCTGGCTCGTTAACTAAACCAGAAGCAAAAATGCTAGCTGCAGTAAGATCCGCTGTGGTTCCCGGGTTGATTAGGTCACGCTTGAGTTGGCTGTCAATTTGTAATAATTGTGCCTCGTACCCACCCGGCAAGTCCGAACGGCAGAGTTCCATCTCAAGTTTGCGAATCATATCACTAATTTCCTTAGCTTTTAACATCCCATACTTGCGTTCAATTAAACTATCTTCGTATGTGCTTAAATAACCTAAAAATAATCCCGTGACGGCCCATTTTTCGTCTTGCCAACGATGCTTCAATGATCGAAATTTAGGCAACCCAAAATTGAATACATCTTTGTAATTGTTCGAATATTGAGCAGCAATCTGATCCCAATGTTTTGCAATTTTCATTGTTTTTAAAAGACTTACATTTGGTTCTTCAGCTATATCCTGATTATTTTTTTCGCCCATACCGCCTGGATTCATTAAACGAATGGCTTGGTATACTAATATTGCGTCATTTACTGTGGTTGCGAATAATACATTTTTCAGCGCCTCTTCTAGCTCATTTGCCTCACAGGGAATGAGTCCATCTAATACATATACAGCGTGAATCAATGGCGCGATCAGTAAAATAATCCCTAAATTGGTATTGGTGCCTACCGTCTGATGTGTGGCTTTAGTTGCGTGCAGTATTCGACTGCCAAGACTATCGTGCTGCTCTGTAATAGGGCCTGCACTGACTTTAGCACTGTTCAAAAAATCATCAACGCACAAATCTTTACTATTTGCGAAAATACTGACGTTTCCAGGTTTCAAAGAATGCACATCCAACCAGCAAACATGTTGGTACAGATCAATTAGCTTTTGTTGAAGCTTCACAAGAAATTTGAATGCTTAAGCACTCTTTTGTGTAAGTGCAAGTACTTTTTTTATTGTTAAACCCTGTACTAAGATTGAAAAAATGACTACGAAATAGGTGATCACTAATAATGGTTCACGGGCAGGACCATGTGGAATGGATAAGGCTAAGGCCACAGATATTCCTCCACGTAATCCACCCCAAGTTAAAATGGTGACTGCATATGGTGTAAATGTTCTGAAGCGTTTCATAATTTGAATCGGCGTACCGACACAAATCCACCTTGCTAACAATACAATTGGAATCGTAAGCAATCCCGCAATCATAAATTGCTTACTGAAAGTAAGAATTAAAATTTCCATACCTATTAGTAAGAACAGTACTGCATTTAATATTTCGTCAATTAATTCCCAGAAGTCATCAAGGCGTACTCTAGTATTATCTGACATTGCCAACATACGGCCTTGATTACCTATAAATAATCCAGCAACTACAATCGCAATTGGTGCTGATACATGCAACACTTCTGCTAATACATAACCTCCCATTACTAACGCCAATGTTATTAAAACTTCCACTTGGTAGTTATTAACGCCTTGTAACATGTAAAACCCTAAGAACCCTATACCTAGGCCAAATAAAACTCCGCCAATAAATTCAATTGCAAATAAGCTCAGTACGTTTGAGGCGCTTGCATCATTGCCGCCGGTTGCGATACCTAATAAAACAAGAAATACAACAACACCGACGCCGTCATTAAAAAGAGATTCACCTGCAATTTTTGTTTCTAGTGATTTTGGTGCACCGACAACCTTTAGTATTCCCATAACTGCAATGGGATCAGTGGGTGATATTAATGCACCAAATACAAGACAATAAATATAGGAAATTCCTATGCCTAACCATTGCAGCAAATAAAATATTACTGTGCCAATTAAAAAAGTAGAACTAATAATTCCAATAGTTGCTAATGTCCCAATTACCCACTTCTGTTCATTCAAATCATTTATATTTACATGTAGCGCACCCGCAAATAACAAAAAGCTCAACATCCCATGCAATAAGGTCTCATTAAAATCAATGCTAGCTACAATACCTCTTGCGTAATCTTCTAATCCGTTCCCAATTTGGCCAAATAAAATTAATGCAAGTGAAAGCACAAGGCTTAACAACATTATGCCAATAGTAGTAGGCAACTTGATAAAACGGTAATTAATATACGCAAAAACTGCTGTTAAACTTAATATTACGGATGAAAGTTGAAATAAGGTCATAATCTACTAGTCAACTTGCTTGACTTACATCTAAACAGTGTTGATTTAGACAACGGATAAAATCCTCTACTAATAGATCAGCAATCACTTTATTTTGACTAACACTTTGCAACCCTTTCCAGGCAGGAATACTGTTTACTTCCGTTACCCAAAGACCTCCTTGTTTATCACGCATTAAATCAACACCGCCATAGTGCATACCTATCTTGCTAACTGAATTTTGTGCAAGCTGTATAAATTGTTCATCTAATACAGCCGGAAAGCACTTTGCTCCCGTTGCCACATTGGCAATCCAATCTTCACCTTGTCGACGCATAGATGAAACAACTTGACCTGCAATCACAAATAATCGCCAATCATGCGATTCAACCGATCCTGAATCGATAAATCGCTGAAGATAATAGATATTGTTGTAAATTTTGAAATTCGTTATGTCTTCGGCTTTGGTTATCAGTTGGAGATTTTTACCTTGAGAACCAAATAATGGCTTTACTACAACTTTATGCCCGCCTGCCAATTCTTTACGCACAAACGAATACGCCTGATGCACATCATTGCCTACCCATGTTGGTGGTGTGGCTATACCCGCTTGATGCAATAAGAAACTTGTCATCCCTTTGTCCACACTGCGTTCAACGGCACGAGCGTTGTTATATACAAGGATATTTAATTCTTGAAGTGCATGCAGAATATCGAGATAAAATACAACTTCTTCTAAAGTACCCCCTGGCACGCCACGCACGAACACACCATCTGGCAATTCATCTTCAAACCCAGGCATACGAATGCTATTTCTCAATTGGCTGTTTACATCGGTACTGCCAATATTCATAGAACATTGGGTCAAAGATACATTTATGCAAAAATAATCCTTAGCCTCAAAAGCTAGATGCAATTCCTTCCCATGCCAACCAGGGTCATCAGTAATGATGGCTACCTTTTTCACAAGCCAATTACTATGAGAACGACTTATTTAACAATGCTGGATCTAACTCACCGCCACGGAAAGTATTGCCACTTTCTACTGCAGTCACCATCACTGATGCAGGACTAAATAACATTGGGTCAACCTTAAAGAAGTCATACTCATAATCTTTAAATATTTGCGCAAACGGTTTGCCGTAATCACGCGATGAACTAGATGGCAATTCTTTTGCGAGTTTCTCTGCTGCTGCATCATCCCCTTTTACAAACAACTGAACTCTTCCAGCGAATAATATTGCATCATTTGTGCGACCCATCGCTTTTACAAAATCAGGTATTGGAGGAGACAACGGTGCACTCGCAGAACCATCTAGCACGTGATCCAATGGAAAATGTAATTCATGCGTTTTATGCATAGCGACTTCTAATACTCGTGCAACCACTTGCATGTTGCCAGCAATTGAACTGGTTGGCGTCAAAATTAACGTAATTGCAGCAGGATCCAACTTGCAAGTATCTGCAACTTTATCTACAAGCTCAATCGGCGGGAGTTGGTCAACCTCAAGCACAAACACCGCTTGATCACACTGATCTTTGTATCCAAGCTCTTCATACAATGGTTCCTTTAATGCAATCGCTCGCCCGGGGCCAGAACCAAGTGCATGAAACTTTTCATGGGACAAACTCCAGCCCGCATATTGGCTTGCCAAGCATGCTAATACAGGATGTGAAGTATGCACATGCAAAGAAAGAGGCCATTCACCTACTGCAGATGCATGATATAAATTTACTTTGCCCAATCCTCCCATGCAAATTTCTCCTATGATTCTGCCTGCTTCCAATCCACCGACACAATCAATGCCTGCATCTATATAATTTGCACCATTGGAAAATTTTCCAACGCTTATACGTAATGCCTCACTATTATTAATTAATTCCTGCACCAGTGGTTTAGCAAGTTCATTAACACTAATCATCAATCTCTTCCTTTATAAATTTATTGTATTATTTTTATGTGGTTAATTTGTTAAGTATGGCTTTCTTTCGGGTCGCTATCATCTCACAAACTTGCGAGTAATTTTTACCCCCTGAGAATACATTGCAAATAGGTTCAAATTGTGAAATATCTTCGCCTGCATGCGGACGATCTGCTGTCCATAATGGCCATTTCATATCATCTGGAATTTTTATATTATTAGGGGCATATAAGATAGCGTGTGCACGCAACAAGGCTGTTCTCTGCTCTGTTGGCAGCTTCCTCTCTCTGCATGAAAGAATATGCTCGCGCATTAAATCACCGCGTTTGGTTTCATAGAGCTCATAACTTGCTGGAATACGTGGATTAACTTCCAACACATATACTTCGTTTTCATGGCTAATAAAGTCAACACTGTTTAGCCCGACAAGATCAAATTCTTCAGCAATTATATGCGTGTGTCGCATTGCCTTTTTGAGGACATCACCTGATAACTTAGTTTGATTTATGGCACCTGCATAAGCATATGGAATCGCATCACCCAGTTGTTTATGCCACTGAGTATTAGCACCAAGCACTTGAATATCCTCAGCATTAGCAAGAAAAGTAAGTGAAAAACTTGTACCTTGAATGAATTTCTGCAAATACGAATATTCAACTTCGTTTATATCATTCTTGACACCAAGTCCTCCTGTAGAACGATGATTTTTTGCAAGCCAATTTCTAGGTTCATCTATATTTGAGCTAAATCGCACATCCGGGAATGGAATAGAATGCTTTTTTAATGCAGGAAAAAATTGGTGAGGGTCTTTACAACGCTGTAATGTTTCAATGGAGTTACCAATAATATTTTCAATATTTATTTTATTTAGTAAATGCGGGTTTATCTCAATGGCTGCATCATAAAATAATCCTGAAAAAGTATAATCAGCACTTAATTTATTAATTGCGTTTATAACTTCATTCTCATCAAGACCAAAACGCGACCGTTTTATCTTTTTACAATAATGTGTAGCCGCTATTGTATCTTGATCAGCAAACCCATCAATAACGACTACAGAATGTTCTAGCGCTTTGAGACCTTGTGCAATTGCACGGCCAGAGGTAGCAACTATGAGGTAATTAGACTCAGTCAAAAACGTAAGTCAGCATTCTTGGTTTATATAACGATATTAGATAATACCGTTTACTCATCGAACGTTCTTATTCTTTAACTACTTCTCTAGCAATTTCAAATGCACGTTCAAAATGAAGATAAATAGGCTCATCTCTGTCATGCATTTCTTGCAGCATTCTATGTTGTGTTTGATATTTCACATTGCCAATCGCTAATGCGCCTATACCAAATGCATTTTTAGAGTCCTTAATTGGCTCGCATTCACCCATTAGATCCAAGCCGTAGATTCCAGAAGGTGGAACTGCATTAACATCTGCTGCAACTTTTAAATTATCCGCAACTTTAATATGCTCTTCAGTTATTACTTGAATGCCTGCTGCGGCGCAAGCAAGAACTACATCGGCCATTTGCACAATACCATCAATCATGTCATTAGCTTCACCTTTAATACCTGTCAGGTCAGCACCATATTCTGTACACATCGCAGCAACGCGTTGAGATTTATCTTTTTTACGACCAAGAATACTGACTTCTGCACCTGCCTTAGCAGCTAATACAGCTGCAGTTGAGCCTACCGGCCCTGTGCCGCCCATAACAATTACGGTTTTGTCTTTTAAATCCGTGTCATGTTTTGTCTTAAGCGCATGTTCAACACTTGCCACCATGCCTGCCGCTGTTGTAAACGCGCCGCTTGGATCAGCAAAACAAGATACTTGGAACGGAGGCACCATAGACTCCTGAACAATTTCCATCATATCCATTGCCATATGCATATCACGACCACCCAAGAATAAACCGGAACGTTTTGCACCACTTGGACCACGAGAAAATATTGCATCTTGAACTAAAGCTTGGACTTCATCTTTTTCGACATCCGTGTAACCAATTGCGTTATCCCAGCCAGCATCTAAAGCCATATTCACATCGAATGGACTTAAGTTTTTTGCAGGTGTGATCATATGAAG
>JBCCEI010000088.1:0-7507 GCA_039030355.1 Pseudomonadota bacterium
AAACGTTGTTTTCTTTTTGGTCGCATTCCTAGTTACTCTTCTAAGTTATCCTTTATTTCTTTAATTAATTTTCTTTTTCTTCTGTAGGCAAAAATAAAACTGAAAATCATTAAAAATGCTGTGATCCCGTAAGAACCCCATACATACATCCATTTTCCATCCATATAAAAGAATTCTTGCACTATTATTTCTCCCCTATTAATTCCTTAACCCATCGAGTTGCTTGCTCTCTTGATATGATTTCGTTGCGAATTCTTACGAATAGTAACCAAGCGAAGTATATTTTGAACGCTGTTGCCACAATCATCAAAGGCCATAACATACTAGGATCCAACGATGGTTTTTCAGAGATGATTTCCATATTCGGTTGATGTAACGAATTCCACCAATTCACAGAATATCTTATGATGGGAATGTTGATCACACCGACAATTGCTAACATGCTCGCTGCTTTTGCTGCAATACGTTTATCTTCAATTGATGAGTATGCGGCAATCACGCCGAAGTATAAAAATAATAATATCAGCTCAGAAGTTAAACGCGCATCCCATGTCCAATACGCACCCCATGTAGGCTTACCCCACAACATACCTGTTGCCAAAGTAACTACGGTGAACATGGCCCCTATTACTGCACACTCAGAAACAACTATTTCAGATATTTTAGTTTTCCAAATTAATGCGACAAATCCTGCTACCGCCATAACCATAAACACAAACATAGACATCCAAGCTGCGGGCACATGTATATAAATAATACGATAGGATTCACCTTGCTGATAATCAGTAGGGGCAATGACAAGCCCCCAATATAGACCAATAATCATCAAAATTAGTGTGCTGACAGCCAACCAAGGCAACCACTTACCAGCCCATTCGTAGTAATACTTTGGTGAAGATAATTTATGAAACCATGCCCACATAATTTAATTCATACTAATTTTTAAAGATGCACTAATCGCCAACGGTGACAAAATTAAAGCTAATATTAATCCTGCACAGAGGAATGCTAATTGGCCTTCCGATGACATGCCATTAATCACGGCACTTACAGCACCTGATGCAAAAATTAATACAGGTATATATAGCGGTAGAACCAATAAGCCCAATAGTACACCACCACCTCGCAATCCTGCTGTGAGCGCCACTCCGATCGCACCTATTAAGCTGAGGATTGGTGTGCCGATCAATAATGTGAGAAACAATGTGGTTATCGCTTGTGATGGTATATATAAGAGTAATGCCATTAAAGGCACAATCACCAACATCGGTAGACCGGTTACCAGCCAGTGCGCAATA
Source organism: Pseudomonadota bacterium (assembly GCA_039030355.1). Taxonomy (GTDB): domain Bacteria; phylum Pseudomonadota; class Gammaproteobacteria; order UBA4575; family UBA4575; genus JABDMD01. Next base: position 1,299 of record JBCCEI010000088.1, read on the forward strand.
ACTTTGCCCAATATCAACAACGTGGGAGGATGTTGGCTCAAAAACAATTGCTCAACACTGCCGTCATCAAAGTCTTGGCGAAAAATACTTTCCATCGAAATAAGTGCTGCTAGTAATGCTGTAACCCAAACCACACCAGGAGCAAGCTTGCTTAAAAATTCTTGATCAAGGCTCACACCTAATGGAAACAATGTCACGACAATGACATAAAATATAATTGGATTCATTAATTCGGCACGCCTTCTAAAGGCAACAAGCAGATCGCGACGAATTATTGTGATGAGTGCGTTAAACATTTAGATTTTTTTATGCAGAAAGATTGATATTTTTCATCACTTCAGTTGGCAAAACTAGATCGCGATGTGTGGTTACTATTAACATACCGTTATTTTCCAAGTGATTTTTTAATACCATCTCAAATTCTTTTACAAATGTTTTGTCTAAAGCCGTAAGCGGCTCATCTAAAATCCATACAGGTCGCTCTTCTAATTGCAGCCGCGCCAAAGCAACGCGTCTTTTTTGTCCGGCGGACAATTTTCTCGCCAACACATTGCGCTGCTTAAATAACCCCACAGCACGAATAATTTCTTTTACTTCATTTTCATCAAAATCAGAACCCACTAAACGTTGCGCATATACAAGATTCTCTAGAACTGTAAGATCCAATTTGACACCCGATGCGTGCCCTATATAAGAAATCTGCTGTTGGTACTCATCATGCTGTTCGATCGATGTTCCACACCAACTAATTTCGCCTTCTGCAGGATAGTTGAACCCACAGAGAATTCTCAACAAACTGGTTTTACCGCTGCCATTTCTTCCCTCAACGACCAAGGCTTCACCTGATTCAATTTGGAAATGAATATTGGAGAATAGTTCGGTACTACCTTTCACACATTTCAAATCATGTGCTTTGAGTACGCTTACCTCCTGTGTGCGCATAACATTCTAATAGCTAAGGAAAAATATAGGTTAAGATGGGTAACTCATTAATTACATGAGGATCTTAACACGTGGTGGCCTAGAAGCGACGAATGATCCCAGCATACCGATAGTAGGCTGTGTAATCGGGCCCATATACACTCCTAAAACATAGTTTCGAGCCAAGCTGACAATGAGTAGAATGCGGTGCTTTTCAAATATTTACCTAGCATCGAATTATTGCCCCTTAACAAATGAGCATTTTTAATCCTCCGCTGCCAAGCAAGGAACATAACCATATCACCTGGGGGCGCGCGTACGGCTGCAGCAAGGGTCTTGCTCTCGCAAAAGCAATTGAACAATTCAATGGACTCAGCGTCATTATCACGCCTGATATTCAAACGGCTCACAACCTTGAAAGCGAACTGCATTTTTTCTGCGACAAAGATATCGGCATTTATTTATTTCCGGATATGGAAACACTGCCATATGATGTTTTTTCACCACATGAAGATATCATTTCAGATCGAATTCTCGCGTTAGCTGCACTCCCAAAGACACAGCATGGCACGCTTATCGTTTCAGCTGGCACCATATTATCTAAACTTGCATCAAAAGATTTTATACTCGGGCAATCACTAAATTTAAAGATCAATGATCAGCTTGATTTAGAAAAATTTAAGCAATCACTCACCAAAGCGGGTTACCAATATGTATCACAAGTAATGACGCACGGAGAATTTGCTGTACGTGGCTCGATCATTGATTTGTTCCCCATGGGTTCAAATCATCCATTTAGAATTGATTTATTTGATGATGAAATTGAAACGATTCGAATCTTTAATCCAGAAACACAAGTTTCAACCGATAAGATCGAATCTTTTCAAATTCTACCTGCACGTGAATTTCCAACAGATGAAAATGCAGTTAAACGTTTTCGTCAAAACTATCGTATTCAATTTGAAGGCGATCCAAACAATAGTGTGATCTATCGTGGTGTCAGCAATAACAATTTACCAGCAGGTATTGAATATTATTTACCTTTATTTTGCGACGAGACAAGCTCGTTTTTTGATTATATTCCAGAAAACAGTCAAATTGTTTTAGTTGAAGATATTGTTGATATCGCAACAGATTTTGAAAATGATGTGTTTTCCAGATATGAACAACGCAAGTATGATGTTGAGCGGCCTCCTCTACATCCAAAACAGCTATGGCTATCTTCTGATTATTTCGAGAAGAGTATTTACAAATTTAATACTATTAAGCTACAACAGTACGAGTTAGAGCAATTACATCGTGATCAATATAATTTTGATGCGCAAGCATTACCAACATTAACGATTAATTCACGCATTAAAGATCCTGCCAATGAACTCCTTCGCTTTATCAATACCGATAACAAGAAAATATTGTTCTTAGCAGAATCACCTGGTAGACGAGAATATATTTTAGAGGTTATTAAAGGGTTTAATCTTAAGCCAATAATAATAGATTCGTGGCATGAATTTCTAAATCAGGACAACACACTTGCCATCACGCTAGGGCCAATCGATGAAGGCTTATACCTCCAACAAGAAAAGTTAGCGATCGTAACTGAGAGTAATTTATTCGGCGCCAAAGCAAAACAAAAACGTAAACGACGACGGCAAATTCGAGATGCAGAATCGTTAATTAAAAACTTATCTGATTTAACCGAAGGTTCACCTGTTGTTCACGAAGACCATGGTGTTGGTCGTTTCAAAGGTCTAAAGACCTTGAGCCTCAGCGGGACTGATACGGAGTTTCTAACACTGGAATACGCAGATGGCGACATCCTCTATGTTCCCGTTTCTTCTTTGCATCTTGTTAGCCGTTATAGCGGTGCATCTGAAGAGAATGCACCGTTACATCATTTAGGTGGGGAGGCTTGGAAAAACATTAAGCGCCGTGCAGCAGAACGTGCACGCGACGTAGCGGCAGAACTTCTCGATATCTATTCGCGCCGAGAAGCCAAACAAGGGTTTCAATATACGATCGATGCAATCGATTATAATGCTTTTTGCAATAGCTTTCCGTATGAAGAAACACCCGATCAATTAAAAGCAATAGAAGATGCTCTTTCAGATATGGAGTCCTCTCGTCCCATGGATCGTGTGATTTGTGGCGATGTCGGTTTTGGCAAAACTGAAGTGGCTATGCGTGCTGCATTTATAGCAGCCAATGCTGGCAAGCAGGTAGCGGTATTGGTGCCCACTACTCTACTGAGCTCTCAACATTTCCAAAGCTTTAATGATCGTTTTGCAGAACTACCCATTCAAATAGAAAATTTGTCCAGATTTGTTCCTGCAAAAAAACAAAAACAAGTGCTAGCTGGTTTAGAAAACGGCAGTGTAGATATTGTAATTGGTACTCATAAACTTTTTAACGCTGCAATCAAATTTAAAAACTTGGGATTAGTAATAGTTGATGAGGAACAACGTTTTGGTGTGCGCCAGAAAGAAATTTTGAAAAAAATGCGCACAGAAGTCGATATTTTAACGTTAACAGCAACCCCTATTCCAAGAACATTGAACATGTCACTAAGTGGCTTGCGAGACCTTTCAATCATTGCAACACCACCCAATTTGCGCTTAGCTATTAAAACTTTTGTAGGTACTTGGAACGATCATATGATCCAAGAGGCTTGTATGCGTGAGATGAAACGTGGTGGTCAAGTATTTTTTCTTCACAACGAAGTAAAGACGATCGAAAAAGTTGCTAAAGATATACAGCAATTACTGCCAGATATCACAATTCGTATCGCGCATGGTCAAATGCCCGAAAAAGAACTAGAGCAAGTGATGTTAGATTTTTACCATCAACGGTTTAGCATATTAGTCTGCACCACAATTATTGAAAACGGCATTGATATCCCGACAGCCAACACAATAATAATTAATCGCGCTGACAAATTGGGCCTTTCACAACTTCACCAAATACGTGGTCGTGTGGGTCGCTCTCATCACCGCGCATATGCTTATTTGATTGCTCCACCACGCACCGCAATGACAGCAGATGCTGTCAAACGTTTAGAAGCGATCGAATCATTAGAAGATTTAGGCGTGGGCTTTACACTCGCAACACATGATCTAGAAATCCGCGGCGCCGGCGAATTACTTGGCGCGGAACAAAGTGGCCAAATACACGAAGTTGGCTTTACTCTGTATAACGAATTGCTTGGTCGCGCAGTTGAAGCATTAAAAGCAGGTGAAATACCAGACTTGGATCAACCGTTAGATCAAGGCATTGAAGTTAATTTAGGCGTGCCCGCATTAATACCTGATGATTATATGCCTGACATTCATGGACGTCTTGTTATGTATAAACGAATCGCAAGCGCCAAAACAAGTGATGATTTGGATGATTTGGAAATTGAACTTATCGATCGTTATGGCCTATTACCAGAATTTGCCAAGAATTTATTCCAAGTCACACATCTAAAACTGCTTGCGAGTAGTTATGGTGTCTCACGAATTGAGATGAGCCATGAAACAGCACGTATTTATTTTGGTAAGTCGCCAAATATAGACACGGAGAAAATTTTAGAACTCATTTTGTCACAACCAGATACTTATAAATTGGATGGCTCAGAAAAGCTCACTATTTACACAGAAACTGAAAATATAACGGAACGAATTGACACCATCGTGAATCTATTAAATGATCTACAACTCAAACAAGCTGCCTAGCCATTCTATTCATGCAATATCTCAATAAACTCGTATTACTTATCTTTCTACTTTTTGTTTCTCAAAATGCATTGAGCAAAGACTACATCGTAGAAATGATATTTTTTGCAAATACGAAAGGCAGCACTGAATCGGTTCATATCTCAAATAAAGCAATCATTCCTGATCTTGGCGGGGCAATTTCACTCAACAATGGCGGCTCAAATGGCTTTATTCCATTAACTTCAGATACATTTACATTGAGCGGCAAAGCGCAAGCACTCGCTAATTCTGGGAAATATAAAGTGCTAAAACATATGTCTTGGTTGCAACCCGGCTTAGCAAAAGAAGACTCTATCGCTGTACAAGTACATGCAGGCAAAAACTTTAGCAACGAATTCAAAGAGCGTGCCTTTACATCAGCAGATTTTAGTGATCGCGCGACAACAACAAATAACCCAGTAAACGAATTAAACGGCACGGTAAAAATAGTTTTGGGCCGATTTTTACATTTATATACAGATTTGGTTTATCGAAAAACGTTTAGCATTGGTTCCAGCGATGCATTGGGACGCAGCAAGGTACTTGCAGATTTTCCTGTAAAGACGCACCGCAAAATGCGTAGCAAGACACTACATTATATTGACCATCCATATTTAGGCATTCTTATCGAAATTCGCCCGGCTGGTTGAAATTTTTTTTATCAATAAAAAGTTGCTTTCGGCGATTAGTGAGCGTAAGGATATGTGAATAAGATATGCAACATGGAGGTTGCTTCATATTAATTTTAGGAAATCTCAAAATGTCTGCTTTCAACCAATAGCAGATATTTTTTACGATTTATTAACTTCGAACTAAGAATGCTTCACATCAGCAAATTCGAGGTTTTGATGATGATATGTGGAGTCGTCAAACAGGATATTTTAATTGAACCGTCATGCATCAAGTCTATTTTTTTATTTTACTAGAGATTATTATAAAGTTTTATAAAGAATTCTTCATGAAGGCAGGCAAGTTACTTGCTAATAAATAATTCACAAATTTGTCAGTAACGCTCACTCACTTACCTAGAGCCCAAATACCAGATCCACGTGTCGAAATATATAGAAATATAAAACAATACAGTGCGGCTAATTCTCCTCCATTTTCTATTGGTAATAACGCATGAGTTCCGTGAGCGATCCAGTATCCAATTGCCATAGTACCACTACTGACGAATGCAGCTGGTCTTGTGAATAATCCAATCATAATGAGAATGCCTCCAACCACTTCAATCGCACTTGCAGCGAAAGTTAATATATTTAACTCTCCGAATGAGAATTCAATGGGATAGTCGAAAAACTGATACTCCCCAACACAATTGTAAGTGATGTTGGTCAAGTATTGGCTGTGCTCAGTCGGCTCAGGGTCAAAGTTGAAGGTCACAGTGCCATTGATATCACCAAGGACAATCAATGGAGGCTTGATTGGGCACTGGACAACTTGGCAGGGTATGATGTCAGGGTACCAGGAGCCGATACTAGTGGAGTTGTACCGGCACTCAAGAGTTTGGATGTTCAAGGTTGGGTCAATATTGAAGTCCTGCGTCATAAAGGATAT
>JBCCEI010000089.1:0-7486 GCA_039030355.1 Pseudomonadota bacterium
ATTAAAAAAACTATATATAAATTTATAAAAATATTTCCCATATTTTTATTCTTTATTTTTTCAACAGGAAATGTATTTGCAAACGAGTATCCAACAGCGGAAGTCAATACGACTGGATTAGCAGTAACTGATACAGAAGTAACTGTTGGAATATTGCACTCTGTCACAGGAACTATGGCGATTAGTGAGTCTGGTTCCGTTGAGGCGGAAAAGCTTGCGATCAAGCAGATCAACGAATCTGGAGGTGTGTTAGGAAGACAAATTAAAGTCATCCAAGAAGATGGTGCAAGTGATTGGCCAACTTTTGCAGAAAAAGCACGTAAGTTGCTAGTAAATGACAAAGTTGCAGCTGTTATGGGGTGCTGGACATCAGCATCTAGAAAAGCAGTGTTGCCAGTTTTCGAAAAAGAAAACGGAATGCTCTACTACCCCACATTCTACGAAGGTCTAGAGCAATCTAAAAATGTAATATACACCGGACAAGAGGCAACACAGCAAATTATTGCAGGTCTAGATTGGGTCGCTGAAGAAAAGGACGCAAAAACTTTCTTCCTGATTGGGTCAGACTATATTTGGCCACGTACATCTAACAAAATTGCACGAAAGCATATTGAAAATGTACTAGGTGGGAAAGTTGTCGGTGAGGAATATTATCCACTTGGCCATACTAATTTTGGCTCTCTAATTAATAAAATTAAATTAAAGAAACCTGATGTGATTTACAGCATTGTTGTTGGTGGAAGTAATGTTTCTTGGTACAAGCAATTGAAAGCAGCTGGCATCACGTCAGATAAATGGACTTTACTTACTATTTCAGTAACAGAAGATGAAATGTTAGGAATTGGCGGTGAAAACGTAGAAGGATTCTACGCTGCGATGAAATACTTCCAATCTTTGGACAATCCAAATAACGCGGCTTTCGTTAAAGCATTTAAAGAAATGTGGGGCGAAGATAGTGTGATTGGTGATGTGACCCAAGCAGCTTACCTAGGTCCATGGTTATGGAAACTTGCCGTAGAGAAAGCGGGCAGTTTTGATATTGATAAAATTGCTGAAGCTTCCAATGGCATTGAGTTTGATGGTGCACCAGAAGGTTATGTGCGAGTACATGATTCAAATCACCATCTCTGGAGTAAAACCAGAATTGGTGTCGCGAGAAAAGATGGCCAATTTGATGTGATTTATGAATCAGATTTAATTGAGCCCAATCCTTTCCCTGAAGGTTATCAATAATAATTAAGTTTTATCCACTAGAGAGAAGTTGACTAGACATCCTTGTTTGCTAGAAGACTTCTCTCGCTTTAAATATTTTTAAATAAAAGTTCTTTATAAGGAATACACATGTTTGAAGGATACACAGCTTCAGAGATCGGCTCTATATTTGCAATGCAGGGTTTTTCTGGATTGAGTTTGTTTTGTGTTTTCTTACTTATGGCATTAGGACTCGCAATTATTTTTGGGCAAATGGGTGTGATCAACATGGCGCATGGTGAATTTTTAACGATTGGCGCTTATACAACCTTCTTTATTTCATCAATCACACAAAAAAGTTTTCCCGGCTTTATGGATTATTACTTTCTATTGGCTATTTTAGTCGCCTTCGCGATTGCATTTATGGTTGGTTATTTAGTCGAGTTTTCGCTTATACGCTTTTTATATAAGCGACCGTTAGATACCTTGTTAGCAACATGGGGTCTTAGTTTAATTATGCAACAAATTTTTCGTTCATCTTTTGGTGCGCGAGAAGTAAGTCCTACATTGCCAGATTGGCTGTTAGGTTCAGTACAGTTATCGGATACGATTGAAATTCCTATTAATGGTTTATTAGTTGTAAGTGTGACAACTATTCTCACTGGGGTTGTTTTTTATTTACTTTATCGATCGCGTTGGGGGCTAAAAGTGCGTGCAACGACTCAAAATCGTGTGATGAGTGGCGCGGCTGGTATTAATACAAATAAAGTCGATCGATATACATTTGCATTGGGTTGTGGAATAGCCGGAGTTGCGGGTGCTGTGTTTACTACCATTGCTTCTACAGGTCCTACAAGTGGTTCGCTATATATCGTTGACACGTTTTTAGTTGTAGTTTTCGGCGGTGCTGCAAGCCTTCTAGGAACAATTGCATCTGCATTCTCTATTGCACAAGCGCAATCAATTTTAGAATTTTTCTTATCTGGCTCTATGGCGAAAGTAATTACTTTGTTGACAGTGATTGGGATTCTAATGTTGAAGCCAGAAGGTCTATTCACAATTAAGGTCAGAAAATAAAGGAATAAAATCATTATGGCGTTATCAGTTTCACAAAGATTATTTGGAGGAAAGAAAGATGTTATTAGTCTTTTGGTAATGATTGTATTCATTGCAATTTTACTTCCTTTGTTTCTCGATATTTTTAGACTAAATTTAGTCGGTAAATATTTAACCTACGCATTTGTCGCACTAGGACTTGTTTTATGTTGGGGGTATGGCGGCATCTTAAGTTTAGGGCAGGGCATATTTTTTGGATTAGGTGGATACTGTATGGCAATGTTTCTAAAACTAGAAGCATCTGATCCTGAAACGACAGCAATTCAATCTACACCAGGTATTCCTGATTTTATGGATTGGAACCAATTGACCGAATTGCCATGGTTTTGGGTGCCATTCCAGAGTTTTCCATTTGCACTTGCTGCTGTTCTCATTGTGCCAACAATATTTGCTTTTATTATTGGCGTAGCAATGTTCAAGCGTCGTGTGGGCGGAGTATATTTTGCAATTATCACTCAAGCTATTGCTGCAATTTTGACTATCTTAATTATTGGTCAGCAAGGTTTAACAGGTGGTGTAAATGGCATAACAGATTTGCGCACGATGTTGGGATGGGATATCAGAACAGATTCAGCAAAATACGTCCTTTACTATGTCAATTTAGCTTTACTCGTAATATGTATTTTAATTGGCAAATTTATTCTGTCAGGCCGTGTTGGGAAGTTACTTCTTGCATTAAAAGATAAAGAGGATCGTGTTCGCTTTTCAGGCTATGACGTGTCAAATTTTAAAATTTTTATATTTTGTGTAGCCGCAACATTTTCTGCAATTGGTGGAGCAATGTTTACGTTGCAGGTTGGGTTTATGTCGCCATCATTTGTTGGAATCATACCTTCCATTGAGATGGTGATATTTGCAGCAGTAGGCGGACGAATGTCTATGATTGGCGCAGTTTATGGAACAATGTTGGTGAATTATGGGAAAACTCTTTTCTCAGAGAGTTTTCCCGAACTATGGCTGTTTTTGATGGGCGCTCTATTTATTGGTGTTGTCGTAGCCTTTCCAAATGGACTTGCTGGACTATATACACAGTTAAAAAATAAATATGGGAAGAAGTTATCTGATTCTAAATCATTTGCACCTGATGAAATTAAAATACAAGAATCAGAAATACCTGTTATGAAAGAAGCAGATGAAGATGATATTCCGCCGCCGACCAATACCGAACCCGTAAAATTATAAGGTGAGTCATGCCAAATACAAACTCTGATTATTTGCTAGCAATTGAAGACTTAACCGTTTCCTTTGATGGTTTCAAGGCGGTGGATAATGTCACGATGTATGTCGATACAGATGAACTACGTGTGGTGATTGGGCCAAATGGCGCAGGAAAAACTACTCTGTTGGATTTAATTTGTGGAAAAACTGCAGCTAGTACAGGATCAATCAAATTTAACCAAAAAGAATTACGTGGATTAGCTGAACACAAGATTGTTCATTTAGGCGTTGGAAGGAAATTTCAAACACCGAGCATATATGAAAACTTATCAGTATATGAGAATTTAGAAGTTTCATATCCTAGTGCTCATAATGTTTTTGGTGCACTTTTTTTCAAAACTTCAGATAAGGTTGATGAAGATATAAGAAACATTGCCAGTGAAATTTATCTTGATGAGTTTCTCGATATGGAAGCATCTCTTTTAAGCCATGGGCAAAAACAGTGGCTCGAAATTGGAATGCTATTAATTCAAGACCCAGAGCTATTAATGCTGGATGAGCCAGTTGCTGGTATGAGCGTAAAAGAACGAGAGCAAACAGCTGAATTGCTAAAACGCATTTGCAAAGGAAGATGTGTAATTGTAATAGAACATGATATGGATTTTGTGGAGAAAATTGCAAGTATGGTAACGGTATTACACCAGGGAAGTGTTCTTGCAGAGGGGAATATGGAGGACATACAAAAAAATGAAAAAGTAATTGAAGTTTATTTAGGTCACTAGGTAAGTGCTAAAGACGCAAAACAGTGGAGAATTATTCGAATGTTAGAAATAAATAATCTTGATGTTGCCTATGGGCAAAGCAATGTGATCAGAAATATGAGTATGTCAACAACAAATAGTGAGACGCTTGCCATAATGGGGCGAAACGGCATGGGTAAAACTACATTATTCAAATCACTAATCGGTATACTGCCTACGAATACAGGCAACATTTCGCTTGATGGTACTGATATTACAAAATATCCAGCTTATAAACGTGTTGATTCAGGAATTGCATATGTTCCTCAAGGTCGTATGATCTTTCCAACTTTGACAGTCACAGAAAATATTCAAACAGGAATGGAAACTGTCAAGAAAAAGAAAGTACCCGATGAAATTTACGCACTGTTCCCAGTTTTGCATGATATGAGGAATCGCAAAGGCGGTAATCTTTCTGGTGGGCAGCAACAGCAGCTAGCAATTGCGCGTGCATTAGTATCAAACCCAAAAGTACTGTTGTTAGATGAGCCTACTGAAGGTATACAGCCATCCATCATTAAAGACATAGCTAAAATATTGAATGAAATAAGCAGAATGAGAGAAATTACGATTATTGTTTCTGAGCAAGTGTTGCATTTTGCACTTGAAGTAGCCGATCGCATATTAGTTATTGACCGTGGCCAATTCATTTATGAAGGTGATCGTGCTGATGTTGATACAGAAAAAATAAGTAGTTATCTCTCTGTTTAAAAACTAAGTGATATGTTGTTCTATTCTGAAATGCTACATACTTTTGATTATGATTCAATTCGGATGGCGGCATCAGCGATAGAATTTTTCATAATTATGTTGACTGGTGGCTTAATTGTTCGTGTATCAACAAGATCAGTAATCAAGTATTTTAATAGACTCTGAATTTGTGCAGTATCTTAAAATTAGTAAAATCAAGAATATCCAGACATACCAACAATATTAAATCCTGAATCGACATAAGTGATCTCGCCAGTGATACCACTGGCTAAATCACTGCATAAAAATGCAGCTGTGTTGCCAACTTCTTCAATCGTGACGTTTTTGCGAAGCGGTGCATTTTCTTCAACGTGATCGAGCATTTTTCTAAAGTCACCAATACCAGCTGCAGCGAGTGTACGAATAGGTCCCGCTGATATTCCATTAACTCGAATACCTTCCGGTCCAAGTGCATATGCCATATAACGAATGTTTGCCTCTAAACTGGCTTTTGCTAAACCCATGACATTGTAATTTGGCATGGCACGAACCGAACCCATATAGGTAAGAGAAACGATAGCACCATTGGTGCCTTTCATTAGCGGGCGCGCAGCTTTGGCAAGTGCTGTAAGGCTATAGCTGCTGATGTCGTGTGCAATTTTTGATCCTTCACGAGTGGTCAGGTCTACAAAATCGCCTGCTAGCTCTTCTTTTGGAGCAAAAGCAGCGGAATGAACCAGAATGTCTAAATGATCCCATTTCTTTCCAAGTTCGGTGAATAATGCTGAAATTTCACCATCATTGCCTAAATCACAAGGCAGCGTGATGTCAGAGTCACAAGCGGCAGCAATTTTTTCCACTCGACTTTGCAGTTTTTCGTTTTGATAGGTGAACGCGAGTTCTGCGCCTTCTCGCTTCATGGCTTCTGCGATACCCCATGCAATAGAGCGATTACTTGCAATGCCCACAATCAAGGCGCGTTTTCCAGCTAAAAATCCCATACGATGTTCCGTTTGTTATTGGTATTCTGTGTGAGTAATAGTAGTAGAAATTTGTAGATTGAACTACTTTTTTTCATAAACAGTCTATAATAACGCTGCTTATGAAATATTTTTCAAGGAAGAATAAAAATCTTTCTCGCATAGATTATACATCAAACTATCCTGTGAACAGTCGTTCAAACATTTCCATTTTATTACTGCTGTCAATTTTACTGCATGCTTGTAGCGAGAGCGCGTGGAACAATCCTTATCCAAGTGAAGGTAAAAAAGATGGAGAAACGTTAAATATTGTTTACTCTCATTTTGAAGAGCGTCCCAAGCGATTAGATCCTGTGCGATCATATAGTGGAAATGAATATCAATTCATTGCGCAAATCTATGAGCCGCCTTTGCAATATCATTATTTGTTACGGCCATATACATTAGTTCCTTTAACAGCCGAGCGATTGCCCGAGGTGCGTTATTTTGCGGAAAATAATGTATTGGTTGATGAAAATGCTGTTGAGAGTATTGCTTATTCTGAGTACACCATCAGAATCAATAAAGGCATTATGTTTCAACCTCATCCCGCATTTGCAAAAAATGCTCAGGATGAGCCATTGTATCTAGATTTAGTTGTGAAAGATCTTGATGGTATTCATACATTAAGTGACTTTGAAAAAACGGGGACACGTGAGCTCACGGCAGAGGATTACGTGTATGAGATTAAACGGATTGCCAATCCATATTTACATTCACCTATTGCCGGAGTAATGCTTGAATATATTTTAGGATTCGACAAATTTCGTGAAAAAGTTATGGAAGTTTATCCAAACTCTAGCCAAGGTTGGCATGATCTGCGTGACTTAAAATTTGAGGGCGTAACTGTAGTGGATCGTTATACCTATCGTATTCGTATTAAAGGTAAATATCCGCAGTTAGTATATTGGTTGGCGATGCCATTTTTTGCCCCTATGCCTTGGGAAGCAGAAAAGTTTTATGCACAAGAAGGGATGGATGATCGAAACATTTCATTAAACTGGTACCCGGTTGGTACAGGCCCGTATATGCTGACGGAAAACAATCCTAATTTGCGTATGGTGATGGAAAAAAACCCAAACTTTCATGGTGAGCGTTATCCATCGGAAGGTGAACCAGAAGATAGGGCAGCTGGCTTATTAAACGATGCTGGTAAAGAGTTGCCTTTGATCGAAAAAGCAGTGTTTAGTTTAGAGAAAGAAACAATTCCTTATTGGAACAAATTTTTACAAGGCTATTACGATACATCTGGGGTTTCTTCAGACAGTTTTGATCAAGCTATCCAATTTGGCTCGGGTGGGGAAGTTCAGCTTACCGATTTAATGCAAGAAAAAGGTATTCAACTTAAAACTGCAGTCACGACTTCTATCTTTTATATGGGCTTCAATATGAAAGACACAATTGTTGGTGGCAAACCTAATGATGCAGAAGATCAAAAGCGTGCACAACTTTTACGTCGTGCGATATCGATTGCTGTGGATTACGAGGAATATATCTCCATTTTTGCGAATG
>JBCCEI010000090.1:0-7397 GCA_039030355.1 Pseudomonadota bacterium
AAAAAAGCGCCCTATTTAGGGCGCTTTTTTTATGCCACATTAAAGCATATGAACTTTCCGTATGGTAAATTACTCAAATCTTACATTACACTGAGTTCGCAATAGGACTACTCGAAGCATTCAGATGAATAATCATTTAAAAATTTTCTGCGCATTTATATTACTTATTTCTATTTCCACACTGGATGCTGCATGTAATCGAGATGATATCCAGTTTTATTTAGATAAAGGCTTTTCTCAGGAACAAATAACTCAACTATGTTCCGCGTCAGGTACGAGCGAAGGTGCCATATCTGTCCCTGATTACACGCCTTACCAGCAAAAAGTCATTATCTACAAAGATGGAGGTGGGCCAGAAAAAAAAGATGGACTTACAAATGAAGAGCGAACAGCATTTAATGATTTGAAATTAGGCGGTGATGTTACGAGACTAAAACTAACTCCTGAGCATATTAGCTATACAGCAAAAGTCTGTTTGAGAGCTGGTCAATCACCAAACCAACATGAACGCTATAAAGATTGTGCAAATATTGACTACGTAATCCAAAGAAAAGATCTCATTGTTACCTCGTCTGGTAAAAAACTAATATTTTTTGGATCAGCAGTTGTTATTTTAGAGGGAACAATACAAGCAACACCAAGACGCAGTTTTGATTCCTACCCGATTGAATTTAGAAAAGCGCTTGAGCGGGATTTTAATTGGAAAGAAAGGGGAACAAAAACAAGTTTTCCGGTGCGTGGTGATTTTTCGGTTACTCGTACAGTTAATGCATTTCGAGCACTTGCAGATTCTTATACAGGAAGCGAAGGGTCCAGTCAGCTTGTTGAAGCTGAAACAACAGCTACAGACGAAGAATTACCACCTGAAAAACCAAAAAAGAAAAAGCGTTGGTGGAATCCGTTTGATTAAAATGACTTTTAATCGCCATTATGGTGAATCAATAACGATTCACCGGTCATTGCTTTGGGTTGTTCAATTCCCATCAATTCTAAAATAGTTGGTGCGACTGCACTGAGTCCTTGACCATTTGATAGAACCCATTCACCTTTATCCACTACTAAACAAGGTACCGGGTACAACGTATGTTGAGTGTGGGGTTCTTTAGTACGCGGATCAACCATCTCATCACAATTACCATGATCTGAAGTTAACAGTACTGACATATGCTTTTCTTTAGCCGCATCTAAAACACGCCCTGCATGTTGATCAAGTGACTCAATCGCTTTAATGACGGCAGATTTTACAGCGGTATGGCCCACCATATCTGCATTAGCAAAATTCACCACAATTAAAGAGTAACTTTCATTGTTAATCGCTTTAATGGTTTCATCAGCAACTTCTTCGGCACTCATTTCGGGTTGAAGATCATAAGTCGCCACTTTTGGGGAAGGTACCATTTTACGATCCTCACCTTCATAGGCTTCTTCTTGTCCACCATTTAAAAAATAGGTTACATGTGGATACTTTTCTGTCTCTGCACAATGAAACTGATATAAGCCAAGTTTGGATATAATTTCTGCCAAATTGGTTTCTGGCTTGCGTGGTGCAAACACAACAGGGCCAAGATACTCTTTACTATATTTGGTCATTTTTGTCAGTTTGATGGGTTCAAAATTTAGACCGCGATCAAAAGCAGAAAAATCAGGTTTGGCTAATGCTTTACTTAATTGTCGTGGACGATCATTTCTGAAGTTAGTAAAGAAAACTTCAGAATCAGCCGTCATCGGTTCTGCACTACCCAGCACTGAAGGGGTAATAAACTCGTCCGTTTCTCCACGCGCGTACGCTTGATCAATCGCATCCATTGCGTTTTTACATTTCATACCTTTTAGCTGCACCAATGCTTCCCAGGCTTTAATGGTACGCTCCCATCGACGATCACGATCCATCGCAAAATATCGGCCCATTAAGGTGGCGATCGATCCATTTACCTCTTCTAATACTTGGTTTAACTGTTTTATATATTTTTTAGCGCTTTTTGGTGCTGTGTCACGCCCATCCGTGATGACATGTAGCACAGGACGTACCTGTACTTCATGGCAAAGCTTCATTAAGGCGATGGTATGACTAATGTGAGAATGCACGCCCCCATCGGACATCAAACCGATAATATGAATAAAGCCTTCTTTCTTTCTAGCGTTTTCAAGCGCGCGTCGAAGGGGAGACATTTCAAAAAAACTGCCATCAGCAATAGCATCGTTAATGCGAATCAAGTCTTGTTTGATAATGCTTCCACAACCAATGGTCATATGACCAACTTCAGAATTGCCCATCTGACCAGGAGGTAAGCCAACCGCCTCACCCGAGGCCTCAAGAACAGTATGTGGGTACTCTGAAAAATATTCATCCAATTTAGGTGTGTTCGCTTGTAACACAGCATTATTTGCCTTACTGGGGTTGGTGCCAAAGCCATCCAGTATCATCAATATGGCTCGGTTACGGATCGTTGAGGAGTTACCCATTCTTAATAAACAGATTTTGTAATTAACTTGTACTAGGGTTTGTGAATATCAGAATCTTCCAATAATTCATTTTCATTAAGTTCCACTTCGCTTTCTGCTTCAGACATTGCACTAAAGCGGGGTTCTTTGCGAGTCTTTATTGCATCTTCGCTGCTCTCGTTATTATTAATCATCACGCGCGATAAAACTAAACCTAATTCAAATAATAACCAAACGGGGATAGCCAAAAGAAACTGGGAAATGATATCGGGAGGGGTTAGTAACATTCCAATTACAAACGCACCTACAATTACATAGGGTCGCTTCGCGGCTAGCTGTTCTGCGGTGGTCATGCCAAGTTTGACCAATACGAAAGTAACAATTGGCACTTCAAAAGCCACGCCAAAGGCTATAAATATTTTTAACACGAAATCCAGATAGCGGCCAATATCAGTCATCACGGTGACACCTTCTGGCGCAACGCGTGTAAAAAAAGCGAACATTAATGGAAACACGACAAAATAGGCAAACGCCATACCAATATAAAAAAGAATTGAACTTGATACAAGTATTGGGAAAGCCAGGCGCTTTTCATGCCCATATAAACCAGGCGCGATGAAGCCCCACACATGAAAAAGAATAATCGGAATTGCCAATACGATACTTAGTATAAAAACAAACTTAAATGGAGTTAAAAAAGGCGAAGCAACATCAATTGCAACCATGGAGCTGCCTTCAGGCATATGCGCTATCAATGGCCCAGCTAAATACCCATAGAGCTCATTTGCAAAGGGAAACAGGCAGAAAAACACCAACAACACACTACCAACAATCCACAATAATCGATTACGCAATTCAAATAAATGCGTAAGTAAAGTTTCTTGTTTGGTTTCGGTTGCTTCGCTGTCTTTATTCGACACTATACTTACTTGTTTGATTCGTTTTCAATTTCAGCGCTAAGTGATAATTCTTGCTGTGATCTTGATTTATCAGATGAAGATTCAATTTGAGATGATTTATTTTTATTAGCTTCGATATGTTCTTCTACCGCCCGAATAAGCTCGCTATCTCCGTCTTCCTCAAAATCTTTTTCAATCTCATTAAAATCTTTTTCAATCTCATTTTTTGTATCTTTGAGCATTTCTTTTAGCTCGCCAATTTCATTCTGTTGTTTTTCTAATATTTCTTTTAATTCTGCTGCTTTGATTTCAGATTCAATATCGGAACGAACACTTTCAATCATGCGTTTGGCTTTTCCAACCCATCTACCAATTTGCCCAGCAAGAGCAGGAAGACGTTCGGGGCCAACGACAAGTAGCGCCACTACCATGACAATGGCTAATTCCCAAAAACCAAAATCAAACATGCATCTGCTCTGATTTAGGTTTACTCTTTAGGTGGATTGTCTTCTGAATCAGTATTTGTATCACTGGGGGCTTCTTCGTCTTTCATAGATTTTTTGAAATTTTTAACTGCACCACCAATGTCGCCACCCATATTGCGTAATTTTTTAGTGCCAAAGATTAAAACCACAATGACCAATATGATCAGTAACTGCCAAGGGCTAATTCCCATAATGTTTGCTCCTGTTAAAAACTAAACCTTAAAATTTCTTTCACTTGTTACGTAGCGCTTTTTCGACCAAACCAGATTTGCCAAAGCGCTTATCTAACTCGTTCAATACCGCTTCATGTTTGACATTCTTATAAGCTAACAAAACCATGCAATGAAACCACAAGTCGGCAACTTCATGAATTAAATGCTCTGTATCACCCTCTTGTGCCGCTTCAATCGTTTCTTGTGCTTCTTCATTTACTTTTTCCAGAATTTTTTCTAAACCGGATTGATATAAACTTGCGACATATGATTCATCTGCTTTTACTATTTTACGCTGCTCTAAAATTTCGGCTAGCTTTTGCAAGGTTTGATTCGTGCTCATAACTAGTTTCTTACCACAATACCCTGCTGTGCCATATAACTTTTTGCTTCTCGTATCGAGAATTCACCAAAATGAAATATGCTGGCTGCTAATACCGCATCTGCTTTGCCTATTGTTACGCCTTGGGCCAGATGTTCCAATGTGCCTACACCCCCAGAGGCAATTACCGGAATACCAACGGCCTCACTTATACAGCGCGTGAGATTTAAATCAAAACCAATTTTTGTACCGTCACGATCCATACTTGTAAGTAGAATTTCTCCTGCACCATAGTCCTGCATTTTTACCGCCCAGTCTACTGCATCCAGGCCTGTGGGCTCACGACCACCATGTGTGAAAATTTCCCATTTTAATGGCTCACCTGATTGACTCACTTGCTTTGCATCTATCGCGACGACGATACATTGAGAGCCCACTTTGTTGCTGGCTTGTTGAACAAATTTAGGATTAAAAACTGCTGCGGTATTGATACCAATTTTATCTGCTCCAGCCGATAATAGGGTTCGAATATCTTCGACCTTACGAATGCCTCCACCAACAGTAAGCGGAATAAATACTTCTGCTGCAACACGTTCAACAACTTCTACCATTGTATCGCGATTGTCTGAACTCGCTGTGATATCAAGAAAAGTGATTTCATCAGCCCCTTCATCATCATAACGTTTTGCAATTTCAACTGGGTCGCCAGCATCGCGTATTTCAACAAACTTCACTCCTTTGACGACACGTCCATCATCTACGTCTAAGCATGGAATGATGCGTTTCGCGAGTGACATAATGATTAGCGCTTAGTAAGAATGAGCAGAGAGGTTCTGCAAAATATATTAAACTGGATGTTGAGTTTTATTGCGAGAATGAATCTGCAAGTTTTTGCGCATGTTGTAATTCAATCGTACCCTCATAAAGTGCGCGCCCAACAATAACACCTATGATGCCTTCTTCGTCGGTTTCACATAAACGTTTAATATCGTCTTCGTCAGTTACGCCGCCAGATGCGATAACAGGAATATGAATCGCAGCAGAAAGTTCTGCGGTTGCTTCAACATTCACACCTTTCATCATACCGTCTCGACTTATATCGGTGAAAACAATTGCAGCTACGCCATCCGCTTCAAAATGTTGCGCCATGTCGACAACATCGTGATGAGATAATTTGGACCAGCCATCAATCGCAACTTTACCTTCCCTTGCATCAAGGCCAATGATGATGTGGCCTGGAAATTCCAAACAAAGATCATTGACAAAATGTGGAGCACTAACAGCTTTGGTGCCAATGATGACGTATTGAACGCCAGCATCTAAATAAGCTTGAACCGTATCCTCATCGCGAATACCACCACCAATTTGAATTGGAAGCTCGGGGTGATTGTCTGCTATCGCATGTACAATCTCGCGATTTTTTGGTCCTCCTGATGAGGCACCATCCAGATCAACAATATGCAATCGTTGCGCGCCAGCCTCTACCCATTGATCCGCTATGGCAATAGGATCCTCTGAAAAAACAGTCACGTCATCCATACTTCCTTGGCGCAGACGTACGCACTTTCCATCTTTTAAATCTATTGCTGGTATTACAATCATGATATCAATTGATGCTGCAGCTACCGTCCCAGTGTATAAAGTTTTTCAATAGTTGCAAACCTGCTTGAGCACTTTTTTCTGGGTGACACTGCATTGCAAACACATTGTCGCGTGCAATAACCGAAGTAAAATTTACACCATAGTCAGTTGTACCGGCAATTAGCTCATCTTGCTCCGTATCAACAAAATAACTATGCACAAAATAGAAATAACTTGCTTGTGAAATACCGGACCACAATGGGTGATTTTGTTCTTGCTGAATTGCATTCCAGCCCATATGTGGCACTTTGTAACTGTTTTCTTTTGTACCGATACTAATATGCTTAGAAAAATATCTTACTTTGCCTGGATAAACACCCAAACATTCCACACCGTTATTTTCTTCGCTCATTTGCATTAGCACTTGCATGCCCATACAAATACCTAAAAACGGTTTTCGTTGTGCCGCATCAAAAATAGCATTTTTTAAATCATATTCTTGTAACGCAGACATACAATCTTTTGCTGCACCTTGCCCAGGAAATATAACTTTGTCACAAGAATTAATTTTATTTACGTCCGATGTAACAACAATATTGTCAGTAGTATTCGATACATACTCTACAGCTTTTGCAACAGAGTATAAATTTCCCATACCATAGTCGATGATCGCAATTGTGCTCATGCTTAGCCTTCTAGACTACAATGTACCTTTGGTTGAAGGAATTACACCCGCCATGCGTTCATCGGTAGTTATCGCCATACGTAGTGCACGTCCAAAAGCTTTAAAAATGGTTTCAGCGATATGATGAGAGTTTTCTCCTGATAAATTATCAATGTGCAAAGTTACATTTGCGTGATTTACAAATCCTTGAAAAAACTCATGTGTAAGGTCCACGTCAAAGTCGCCCACTCGCGCGCGCGGGAACTGTGCACGAAATTCAAGTCCAGGTCGACCTGAGAAATCGATGACCACACGTGAAAGCGCTTCATCCAGTGGTACGTAAGCGTGCCCATATCGATAGATGCCTTTCTTATCGCCTACAGCTTGACTAAATGCTTGACCGAGCGTGATGCCCACATCTTCCACAGTATGATGTGCATCAATTTCAAGATCACCTTTTGCATTTATATCTAAATCGAGCATGCCGTGGCGTGCAATTTGATCCAACATATGTTCAAAAAATGGCAAACCAGTGTTTAAAGAAACCTTACCAGTACCATCAAGATTAAGTTTAATCGTAATTTGAGTTTCGTTGGTATTGCGCTCAACGCTTGCGGTTCGTGCAGTCACGGTGAATGTATTTCTTTGTTCGTTAATGTTGTCGTTATAGTTCTAGCCAGAAAGTTACAGGCCCATTATTGACCAGATGCACTTGCATATCTGCACCAAATTTTCCTGATGAAACTTTAGCATACTCCGCTTTTAATTTGTTTAAAAAATAATCAAATAGCG
>JBCCEI010000091.1:0-7329 GCA_039030355.1 Pseudomonadota bacterium
CTTCACAGAACGCGCACTATATTCACTTACTGGAATATGTTGCTGTACTGCCGCACAAATCGCCGCACCACGCGCATGACCCAGTTTTAACGAAGATGAGGCGTTTTTATTTAAAAATACTTCTTCCACTGCAACTTCGTAAGGTTGAAATTGCTCAATCGCTTCACTGAGCTTATTAAAAATTATTCCTAATCGATCTGGAATACTTACATCACCTTTTGCTGTTTTTGCTTTGATATTGCCACTATGAATATATCGACTACTGCGTCCATCACTTTCAATAATTCCAAAACCAGTTATTTGTAAACCCGGATCAATACCCAAAATACGGATTGTATTTTCTTTTTTATCTGGAACGTTATATTGCATTAAGCGTAGTTGCTCATTGTATAGCGTGGATTTTAGGCGACAGCATCATAAACGGAATCGGGTATATCAGCGTTGGAATAAACATTTTGCACATCATCTAATTCATCTAATGCATCAAGCAGTTTTAACATGGTCTCTCCTTCCTTATCAGAAAGTGCTGTCATGTTATCTGCACGCATGGTCACTTCAGCTTGTTCAGAAGTTAAATTTGCAGCCTCTAGCTCTTCTTTAACTGCAATAAAATCATCTGGTGAAGTTAGCACTTCAATGCTTCCATCATCTGCAGTAATTACATCATCCGCACCTGATTCAAGCGCAGCTTCCATAACTGTGTCTTCATCTGTTCCAGGCGCAAATTGAATCACACCCGCATTTGTGAACATATATGCAACGGAACCTGATGTACCCATATTTCCATTAAATTTTGAAAATGCATGACGCACTTCTGCAACTGTGCGATTACGATTATCTGTCATGCAATCAACTAAAATTGCAGAGCCTCCGGGACCATAACCTTCATAACGAACCTCTTCGTAATCATCACCATCCATTTCACCTGCGCCACGCTTGATTGCGCGATCAACAGTATCCTTATTCATGTTTGCCGATAAACCTTTATCCACTGCCAAACGTAAACGCGGATTAGAATCCATATCCGAACCGCCCATTCTCGCGGCAACAGTTATTTCTCGAATCAATCTGGTGAATAATTTTCCGCGCTTGGCATCCTGCGCCTTCTTGCGGTGCTGAATATTGGCCCATTTACTATGACCGGCCATTGAAACTCCTCTAGTTTAATGACTCTAAGTAAACTAACTAAGGTTGCTTAGAGCTCTCCCAAATAAACGGTACTATTTTAACACTTTGACCCGTTTAATTACATTCACCTGTGCGAATGAAGGTATCAACAACTGAAGCGACATTTTTAGACAAAAGTAAGCCTGTATGACTATAGGGCACTTGCAAATGCACCGTACAATTATCAATTTTTGTTTCGGAAACGGCGACCGTGCCATCATTTGGTTTTTCTAGGGGCGCGCCCAGTATCTGCCCCACACCATAACCTTTGGTACCTGCAATAACTGCTAAAGGATGCGTGCCTTTCCAATGTGGTGTATTGCCAAGTAAAGACTTAGAACTTGCTCCTAATATATTCTTTTTTAACAAATTATTTTTTGATAAATACTTTGCAACACCGCTGCCACCAACTGGGGAACCCAGCATCACCACCCTGCCGGGCTTAGCTTGGTCAAACAAATCAAAGTAATGCAACAATATGAGCCCTCCATAGCTGTGTGCAACAAAATGTACGATATCGGCATCCAATTTCTGCACAAATTTACCCAACATAACTGCATTTTCCTTGGGGCCGAGGCGAACACTTTTATAAGAATACTGAACACATTCATGCCCATGATCTTTTAGATAATTCGAAATAGGCCTCATCACCCAGCTTTTCATCCAAATACCATGAGTACAAACAACAACTTCACGCATTATTTTACAATATACTTTAACTAACTAAGTGGTATTTAAGTGTCACAGACATATAGAACTGTTCACATATTTATTCATTGGCATCCGGCACCCAACGCTGGATGGCCTCTTGATTAGTATGTGAAAATGCTAAATCAGTCGCACCCTGTTTCGACAACCACATAAACTCTTCGTGCTCTCTTGGATCCAATTGAATATCGATTTTTTCAGGCAACTTTAATAAAAACACATGCTCTTTATTCTCTGTCACACCTGGCTCATATCGATCGCGCCAAATTTTGTAAATTTCAAAATTTTGTGCAAATTCGCAGTCATGTAGCGTCAAGCCTTGAATGCCCGTTTCTTCCTGTAGCTCACGAGCAGCTGCTTGCGTGGAATTTTCGTCCCACTCTAAACTACCGGTCACCGACTGCCAAAAGTCCTTGGGGTACTTACGGCGGAGCATCAAGACATCACTCGCTTCTGTGTATACTATAACCAGCACGGATTCAGGGCGTTTATATTTCATTTCACTTAAGCAAATAATTCAACAGATGATTCAGTCAATAAAGTGTACAGATAAAGCACAGGTTTTACCTATAGGCATAATGACTATTCTGCTTGTTTGTTTGTTCACCGGATGCTCCAGCACCCCAAAAAGAACCACTGCGCAAGATGAAGGCTATGTGATTCAAGCAGTTCAATACATGAATGCCGGGCGTTTAGATGCTGCATTGGGTTCAGTCAAAAGAGCCATCCAACTAAATGAAAAATCAGCTGACGCCTATACAGTCGCGGGACTGATTTATAACAAAAACAATCAACCCGATTTAGCAGAACGTTATTTCAAACGCGCATTATCTATTGAGCCGAATCATGCCTCTGCACAAAACAACTATGCAAGTTTTCTCTGTAAAAATGATAAGCCTTTGGAAGCTGAAAAATTCTTTATCAACGCTGCAGAAAATAAACAAAATCCACAACCTGCAGTTGCATACACTAATGCAGGTTTATGTGTATTGGGAATACCGGACAAAATAAAGGCTACAAAGTATTTCAGCAAGGCATTAAAAATCAATCCCAAGTCACCTGTTCCATGGTATCAACTGGCTAAAATTCAATATGGTAACTACAGCTATGACAATGCTTTTCGTTTACTACAAGAGTATGAAAAAGTCGCCGCACCTACACCAAAAACACTTTTACTGGGTGCGCAAATTAACGAAGCAAATGGTAACCCAAAAGCAGCCGACCACTATAAGTTACTTTTAGTACAACAGTTCCCAAATTCAAAAGAAGCCAAACAGATTTCTTCAAACACACAATCACAACCTGCAGTGTACGATATGCGTGAATTAATTAATGAAAGTGCAACTTATTAAAACGCATGGAGCAAAAAGATCAATCTATAAATCAACTAGAAGATTTCATTCAACAAGAAAAAGCAAAAATTGTTTCTGAAACTGCAAAAATTAATTGGAAAGAACTAGAAACATTTTTCGCGCAAGGTAAACTCATTTTGATAGATAGATCACTTGACTTGATTGATGTTGCATTTACAATTTCTACCGATGATGCAAAACAAGTCTCAGAATGGATGGAATCAGAATTGGTTTTAAGAGATTTCACTCATAAAGCTATTGCGTTTGAAAAAGACAATAAAGAACTTTGGTCTGTCGTAATCAAACCTTGGGTTCTAATCCAAGAACTTAAGCATTAATTCAGCAAATGGACCCCCTTTCGCAAGGCGCTTTAGGTGCCAGTTTTTCACAGAGTGCTGGAAAACCTCAAAACATAGTCTTTGCATGTATATTAGGTTTTCTATCTGGCATGGCGCCAGATTTAGATATTTTTATTCGTTCTGAAAACGATCCATTATTATTTCTTGAATATCACCGACAATTCACTCATTCACTCATTTTTATTCCCATTGGTGGTTTCATTTGCGCAGTCTTATTTTATTTATTATTTGCGAGACTAAAACTATCCTTTAAGCAAACATATCTATTTTGCACACTGGGCTATGCCTCTCATGGCCTTCTAGATTCATGCACCAGCTATGGTACGCAACTGTTTTGGCCATTCACCACTCACCAGGTTTCATGGGACACTATCTCGATCATTGATCCTCTTTTTACTTTGCCACTATTACTATTAGTAATTGTGGCCACGATAAAAAAATCTTCTAAGATAGCAGTGGTCGGATTAATTTGGGTGCTTACTTACCATGCTATTGGCTTTGCACAAAACCATCGCGCAACCAAAATTGGCTGGCAGTTAGCGGAACAACGCAATCATCAACCCTTGCGTTTAAATGTAAAACCTACATTTGGTAATTTATTGCTTTGGAAAGTTTTGTATGAAACAGAAAACCATTTTTATACAGATGGTGTTCGCATTTGGCTCAATATTAAAATCTATGAAGGCACATCCATCGCTAAGCTGAATCTAAAACGAGACTTTCCATGGCTAGAAACAGATACACAACAAGCAAAAGATTTGCAACGTTTTGCTTGGTTTTCTCAGGATTATATAGCGGCGGACCCAAATCAGCCCAATCGCGTATTTGATGCACGATACTCTTTAATACCAACCGAAACAAAAGGTTTGTGGAGCATTTGGCTTGATCCGAATGCAGATAACAGCGTGCATGCAGTATATAAACATGATCGAGATATGAGTCAGGAAAAGCGCAATCAGTTTTGGAAAATGCTAAAAGGCGAAGATTTGTAAAAATTACTATTTGAAATTTAGACTTTGCAAATAGGCACTGACGAAATACTTGGTAATCATTGACTGCATTGCATATAATCGACTTTTGCAATAATTTATTTAAGTCTGAGCATGGAACATAATCACGAAGATCTTGACGGAGAAGATTCTGTCATCTTGAATAAACGCGGCTGGTTTTTAGTAACTTACTTTCAATGCCGAAAAGATAACAAAGCATGTGGTTCAAGGGATAAGGCAATTGAAAAAGCAAACAGCATCGATCGCAAAACTGGAATTCGCACAGTCGAAAAAGAAGACTACGTGGTTTTTGAAGTTTGGGACTATTGGAAATAAATCAATATAAAATTCGTTCAAGCCTATTTGCTTTAGGAACAGGTGAACAAAGTTTCATAAAAACTCGAACTAAACCAGTAGACAAGAAACCAACCAGCATTTGTATTGCACAAACCTGATTCGATTTGTTTTGACAGGCCTCTAATTTCACGAATATTACCTCTATATACGCTATGTCTAACTTTTCTCGGCAGGTTCGCGGTGATACCATCGCTGTTTGATAAGCAAGATTGTGTGCAAAAACACAGCAACGAAAAAGCATCACGGGTTATACCTCTATTCACATAGGTTATTGAAACTTTAAAGCCCACTTTCTGAGTGGTTTGTATAGAGCCTTTGCTTATTATCAGAATCTTACATATGTAAATACTTAGGGATATTTGAAAATGACGAATGAATTAATTTCACCACTTTCCGGACTTAGACGTCTTATCGAATCCAATCAATTAGAAAAATCGGATGTCGACTTTATAAATGATAAGGACTATGTCTGGTCACCGCATAACAGAATTATCAACGTCACACCGGGCCCCGCCTTTGGTTCTGACTTGGTGACGCAATTTACCTCTTCACAAACAAGAGGCATGCGTGGCCCTGGCGTAGTAAATTTATTTGCTGCAGTGCGTGAGGATTATGGAAAAATGGTTGGTTTACCAAAAGGTGGAAAATCAATCTTTTTCACAGGCTCAGGTACATCTGCAACGGAAGCAGCAGCAGGCTCTTGTCGCACTCCGGATGAAATGAATACAGATGATCCTGCCATCATTACGATGGAAATTGGTTGGTTCAGTCAAGCCATGGGCAATTGCGTTGAAAATCTTGGCAGAAAAGTTACGCGCTTACAGTGTGATCTGGGTGATGACTTACCTTTTGAAAAAGCAAGAGCGCTGTTAGAGAAAGATACAAATCACAAAATTAAGATGGTAATGGCACCGCAGAATGAAACTGCTGCAGGCGTAACTATCCATCCTAAGAAAATTCGTGACATGTTGGATGAGCTCAACCACCCAGCACTAGTAGTCATTGATGGTATTTCTTCTATTGGTTGTATGCCTGCCAACATGGAAGAAATGGGCATGGACATGCTCATTGGCTGTAGTCAAAAAGGCATCATGGGTACGCCTAGTATTGGCATGATCACCTTAAGTCCTAAAGCTGTGAAAGCAATTCAAGATTCTGAAAAACAATTAAAAGATGCCGGAATGGCACTAGGACAACACTATCTTAACCTTGGCAAAATCATCGAAGCGATGGATACACATGGTTTACACATTGAAACTCCAAGTAACTACTCACAATTTGCGGTAGCGTTGGATTCAATTGCCATCGAAGGCATTGATCGTGTCTGCGAACGTCACAGAGAATGCTCAGATGTGTATCGTGCTGGTGTTGCAGCTGCAGGTTTTAATTTAGTAACAAAAGACCCTAGTTTAGCATCCAATGCAGTAACCGCAATTAGGTGCCCAGAAGGTTATGGTGAAAAAGATATCGCCAAAGTTCTGATGATTATGTACTACAAGCATGCAGTTGAAGCAGCTGCCATACCTGGTTATCCAGATATGGGTTGGCGGCTTTGTGCAACAGGTGGTATCCAACCACAACATGCACTGATGGCCGTTATTGCCTTCTTGAAATCAGCCGAAGAAGCAGGCGTACCGTGTGATGCAGATAAAGGTATTTCCGCTGCATCAACCAAGTATGCAGAAGTCGTTCAATATCATCGTCCCCTTCCAGGAATTGATGTATACGGAAGATAAGCTACAAAACTAAGAAGCAAGAAAAAAGCCGAGCACGAAAGTCCTCGGCTTTTTTTATGCTTATTTATTTCGAAAAAATTTCAGACTTTTACTATGAACCAGAAGTATTTGCAGTAACTTTTTTATCTGCTTCACCTCTTGGTTTAAGCACAATCGATTCATCTGAACTATGTGCCCAAATTAAACCCTTGTGATCAAGCACGCCTTTCATTGCCTTGCCATTAACCGTGCAAGTTGTGTCGTAGGAATTTTCATAGATGTCACACTCACCCACGATCTCATCACTTCCGTAAATAGAAACAAGTACGGTATATAGAAGAATAAGTTTCATTACAAAATCCCTTTTATAAATTTGGTGCAGATATGGTGGAAATTTACGCTTTAAATAATGGAGGGCTCAATTGCTATTACGACATCCAACATTAAATATTAAATGAATGTAAGCGAAATCAAGCCAAACTCCTTCTTTTCACCGATGAAGTCGTGAGATTCACATAACCCAAATGAGAAAAAGCATCCCAATCAATCTACAACAAGGTTGAGTTCGACTTGAACAACCTTACCGATGAATTCACGGAAAGAAAGATTTTCAAGCCTTTCCAGTTCGTGTTTGACAACGTTGATAGCACTGGAGAAGAAAAGACGTATCTCCCTATTTTCA
>JBCCEI010000092.1:0-7255 GCA_039030355.1 Pseudomonadota bacterium
ATTAGTTAAATAAAGATATTTTAATTTCAAATAAGTATGTTGGGGCATAAATGTGAAAATTTATTATTTCACCAAATCACAAATTAATAAGTTTCTTAATTTAGGATTAGTATACAAATTTGCGATATTCCTACACAATTATGAGTATCTCAAAAAAGTAGTGAAAATGAATTCGAAAATATGAGTCTTAGGCAATCTATATCAAGATGTATACCTGGATCAATCAAGACAATTATTCGAACAAAAAAAGCTCATAATGATTTAAATAAATTAGATCAAATTGAATGCCGGCAATCTAATCTAATTTCCTCTACCTCTTTTAACCTTAGAAATATATTCATTTCTAAAGAAACTGATAAAGAATGGAAATCTTCCAAGATCAAGTTAAACAATATTAACTTGCCTGATGGAACCGGTGGTATCAATCCAGGCGATCGAAGAGCCGTCTTTTATCTGATCCGTCATTTTAAACCACTGCGTGTTTTGGAAATAGGCACTCATATTGGTGCTTCTACAATTAACATCGCGTCTGCGCTATCTGACATTGAAAATGCAAAACTTACTACTGTGGATCTCTTAGATGTAAACGATCCAAAAGCAAAACCATGGAAAAAATACCATGCCAAGTTATCGCCCGATGAAATGATAAAAGAGCTTAAATTTTCAAATCTTGTTAATTTTGTAACGAGCCCTTCACATGATTATTTATTAAATTGCACTCAAAAGTTTGATTTTATATTTCTTGACGGAGGCCATGAAGCAGATACGGTATATAGAGAGATACCAGCAGCATTAAACTTGTTGAATAATAGTGGTGTTGTGTTGTTACATGATTACTATGAAAACTTAATGCCGCTATGGAAGAACGGAAGTGTAATTCCTGGGCCATATTTAGCTATTGAGAGATTAAAAAGTGAAGGCGCAAGTCTTAAAGTTATTCCATTGGGCGAACTACCTTGGCCTACTAAGCTGGGCTCAAAGTTTACTAGCCTCGGTTTGCTAACTTCATTTGATTGAGGCTCTTACTCTTAGGATTCAGGTTTCCATATTCCAAATGCTTCGCCTTTTGGTTGCATCGTTTGTTGGCGTTGACGTGTTATATCGTCATATACATATTTTGCAAATGAATTTAATTCGTTCATGATCTCGTTCTTTTCTCCACTAGGTAAGTCATGATTGCCAACAATAAAACCAGTTATAGCAGATAAGTACTGCCCCGCAACTAGAGGATTTCTAGCACGATCATCTTCTTCGACTAATACTTTTTCAATTTTTTCGATGAGTTCCCTTGATAATTTTAATTGATCCATTAGTTCCTCATTCTTTATTTCTAAGTTTTTCTAAATGTTGTTGTATTTTAGCTTCAAGCCCACGATCTTCTGGTGTGTAATATCGCTTTCCTTGAAGTTCATCTGGTAAATATACTTCGCCAGCAGCATAAGCGTCTTCTTCGTCATGGGCATATCGATACCCTTCGCCATAACCAATTTCTTTCATCAATTTAGTTGGCGCATTTCTCAGATGCATTGGTACTTCTAATGTACCGAAATCTTTTGCATCTCTCATAGCTGCTTTGTATGCAGTATACACAGCATTACTTTTGGGCACACAGCTCAAATAGACTATTGCATGTGCAATAGCGAGTTCTCCTTCAGGAGAACCTAATCGCTCATAGGTATTCCAAGCATCTAATGTGATTTGTAAGCTGCGAGGATCTGCATTACCAATATCTTCACTGGCCATACGAACCACACGCCTTGCAATATAGTGTGGATCGCAGCCTCCATCAATCATTCTGCAAAACCAGTAGAGAGCTGCATCTGGATCTGATCCTCTTACAGATTTATGCAATGCTGAAATTTGATCATAGAAATATTCACCTTGTTTATCAAATCTACGTAATGACTGTGATGTAACTTCTTGAATCATATCTTTCGTAATTATCTTTTCATTGTCGCCTTCTTCAAGTAAATCAGCTGCGATTTCAAGGAAGTTAAGCGCACGTCTTGCATCTCCATCCGCTGTGATAGCAAGTAATTCTTTTGCATCATCCTTAATGGAATAGACTACATCTGCCAAACCAAACTTGTTTGTTTTAATCGTTAGATCAATACATTGTTGAATATCGTCATGCGTTAATCGCTTCAACACATAAACACGCGCCCTTGATAACAAGGCATTATTTAACTCAAATGATGGGTTCTCAGTGGTTGCCCCAATAAAGAAAATTGTGCCATCTTCTATATGTGGCAAGAATGCATCTTGTTGTGCTTTATTGAAACGATGTACCTCGT
Organism: Pseudomonadota bacterium; assembly: GCA_039030355.1. Taxonomy (GTDB): domain Bacteria; phylum Pseudomonadota; class Gammaproteobacteria; order UBA4575; family UBA4575; genus JABDMD01. Next base: position 2,295 of record JBCCEI010000092.1, read on the forward strand.
CAACGAATAACACAGTCCTTGTGCTAGCACTTTGTTTAAAAGATTTTGCTTGATCAATTGCTTTTCGAATTTCTTTTACACCTGAAAGCACAGCCGATATTGGAATAAATTGCGCATCAGATGTATTGGAAATAATCTTTGCAAGAGTGGTTTTACCAGTTCCAGGCGGCCCCCAGAAAATCATTGAATGCAACTTGCTTTGTTCAATTGCAACTCTTAATGGTTTATCTTTTGCAAGCAGATGTTCTTGCCCAACAAAAGCATCCAAAGTTTTTGGGCGCATACGATCCGCAAGTGGGCGATAAGCATCGTCTACTTGATCAAATAAGTCTGGAGAATTCAGAAGCGAAGTAGAAATAGTTTGACCCTAGAATATAATATCTAGGACATTATCTTATATTATGGATTGTGCGGATACCCTACAACATCTACACCTTCTGCTGCGACAAAGGTAAACTGATCAGACAAGAAAGTGACATTTGTTTTTAAGTCAACAAATTCAATCACGGTTTTTTGAGAAAAATGGTCTTGTAATGCCATTTTCTTAACTCCGCTTTCATCTAGTCCAATTTGAATCTCATGAAATTCTGTATCCTGAACCAACGGTGTAAGTGTTACCCAATTTAAACCATCTTTATTGGCAGCTTCTTTTACTTCGAAATCATCAGTAAGCGGCCTTACATTAGTTAGCAACATTATCGGCGCATTCCCAAGCGCAGTATCAATTGGTTTTGCACTTGCTTGCTGCAGATCTTCATCATAGATCCACAAGTATTCGCCATCAGCTAATATAAGTTGTGGATAAGGTTGTGTATATTGCCATCGGAACATCCCTGGCTTTTTTAGAGCAACATCGCCACTAGCCTGCTGCATGACTTCATTATTTTCATCATAAACAGTTTGAATAAATTGACCCTGAAATGATTGCACTTCAGCAAAAAATTTATCTAAGCGCTGAATAGCCTCGCTACCAAATGCTAATGATGTGGCATTTAGAAGCGCTAGAAAACATATAATTTTAAAATTTCGTAGCATTTGCCTACCTAAAACTCTTTAATTTGCTTCATGCATTTTAGACTATGTTCCATACCCTAAATTCAGCTGGAACTGAGAAAATATGTAAAATTTAAATGGAACTAGTTAGACAGATACTGGAGGTGGTGCAATGACTTCCCTTGTTCCATTAGACTGCACACCACTCACAACACCACTGGCTTCCATTTCTTCGATCATGCGTGCAGCGCGGTTATAACCTACTTTTAAACGCCGTTGCACATAGGAAATAGAGGCTTTACGTGTTTCAGTAACAATAGCAACCGCTTCGTCATAGAGTGGGTCCATATCGTCATTTCCACTATCCAGTGGCTCTAAACCAGGTATCGAATCTCCACCACTGATGGGGTCTCGTGTAACTTCATCTAGATAGGCAGGCTCGCCCTTCTCTTTCAAAAAGGCAACTACTTTATGAACTTCATCATCAGACACAAATGCACCATGCACACGTTCAGGGATAGAAGTGCCACCAGGCAGATACAACATGTCACCATGCCCAAGTAATTGCTCGGCACCCATTTGATCCAAAATAGTTCTTGAATCTACTTTAGAAGAAACCTGAAACGCGATTCGAGTTGGAATATTGGCCTTAATTAATCCTGTGATTACATCTACTGAAGGACGTTGCGTTGCTAAAATTAAATGTATCCCTGCAGCACGCGCTTTTTGTGCAATTCTTGCAATGAGTTCTTCCACTTTTTTGCCAACCACCATCATCATATCGGCAAGTTCGTCAATAATAATGACAATATTTGGAAGCTCAGTGAGCTCTTCTGGTTGCGTAGGCTCTAATCCTTCTACTTGATCATTTTTAAATAATGGATCGAGTAATGGTTCACCATCTTCGATGGCTTTTCTAACTTTACTGTTATAGCCTGCCATGCTTCTCACACCCAACGCAGACATTAAATGATAGCGTCTCTCCATTTCAGCGACACACCAACGCAGCGCATTGGAAGCTTCCTTCATATCTGTTACGACAGGCGATAATAAATGGGGAATACCTTCATAAACTGCAAGTTCTAACATTTTTGGGTCTATTAGAATCATGCGTACTTGCTGCGGTGTTGCTTTGTATAAAATACTAAGCAACATAGCATTGAGTGCTACTGATTTACCGGAACCCGTTGTGCCTGCTACAAGTAAATGCGGCATCTTAGCCAAATCTGCTACAACCGGCCCGCCACTGATATCTTTCCCTAATCCCAGTGTCAACGGAGAATCTTCCGCATCATAGATTTCTGACTCAATAACGTCGTTAAGCACAACTAATTCACGATGCTCATTAGGAATTTCCAACCCTATATAGGTTTTACCTGGTATGACTTCAACAATTCGCACACTAGACACTGATAATGCACGCGCTAAATCTTTTGCCAAATTAGTGACTTTGCTTACCTTAATACCGGGAGCCAGCTGTATTGCAAATCGTGTAATTACTGGTCCTGGATGTACTTCAACAACTTCTGCATCAATATTAAAATCGAGTAGCTTGAGTTCTACTTGCCGCGAGATTGCCTCTAAAGACTCATCTGAATAGCCTTTAGACGTATCGATCACCTTATCCAATATTGAAACAGGTGGTAAATCTGTTGCTGAAGCAGCATTGAAGAGTGGTATTTGACTCTCGCGGTCCTTGCGGTCACTCGGTAGGATTTCTTTTATCGTTGGCTCAATTCTAGGTTTAGCACGTTTTTGGATTTTAACTTTAGTTTCTTTAACACTTTCGTGACGCTCTACCTTGGCTTTTTTACTAACATAATCATCGCGCCATTCATTAAAATATTGCCATACCCAGGAAGAAAAACGAATTGTATGTTTGCCGGTGAAATCGAGTAACCAAATCCAGGAGAAACTAGAAAAAATAGTAATGCCTGCAAAAAACAAAGCAAGTAACAATAATGTTGCGCCAACAAAACTAAATACGGATACAAACCCATTGCCAGTTAAATCACCGAAAATTCCTCCGGCATAACTTGGCATAAAACCAGACTGAAAATGTAACGTTGCTAAACCACAACCTGCTCCAAGGGTTAACAAAAATCCGGCCCATCGAACCCCTAAAGTTCTGTAATCTATCTGCCCGTTCTCCAATTTTCCCTCATAAATCAGCCAGCCACTATATGCCACCATTAATGGTGCCAAATAGGCTAAGAAGCCAAATAGAAAAAAGAACAAATCCGCAAAATAAGCACCAACCGTACCGCCCATATTACTGATCAAGTGATTTGTACCAGTGTGCGTCCAACCAGGATCTGCAGGGTCATAACTTAGTAACGCCACCATTAAATAAGCACCTAATGCCACTAACACCACTAGCGCACTTTCACGCAACCCTCTTAACAAAGTGAGATTATGAGGTGCGGTTGCATTCCTTCTGCCAGCAGATTTCTTTAAAGTTGCCTGTCTCACACGCTTTTCCTAATTTCCTAGTACAATCAAATGTAATATCATTTCTAAGTTAGAACTATAACTTATTGAATAATATTAAAAATTACCCTGCATGTCTATTGTGATGCAGAATGTTGTCTGGGGCCAGACTTTGGTAGGTCTTGTTATTTTTGGGTGCAATTTGGCATGTAAAACCATGCGTTTAATAAAACACCTTAATGTATGTTGTTATTATACCATTATATTAGCGCGCCAGCTAAATTCACACTTGGAGTTAAATACTTGAAATTTGTAATCACAGCACCCATTTATATGGCTGAAATAATTTATGATCGATATCATCCGCTGCAATAAGTCGCACAGTTAAACGGTCTAATCTCGAACTAACGATATAATTTAAAATCCCTAAAACGCTCAACAAGTATTAAAGGAATAATTTATGGCTGAATCACGCCACGTGAAACTCTTAATTTTAGGATCCGGACCGGCTGGATATACTGCAGGTGTATATGCCGCACGAGCAAATTTAGACCCAGTCATAATTACAGGCTTGGAGCAAGGCGGACAACTCACAACAACCACTGAAGTGGATAACTGGCCTGGAGATGTTGAGGGATTACAAGGCCCCGAATTGATGGACAGAATGCTCAAACATGTTGAGCGTTACAATACTGAAGTAATATTTGATCACATTAGTTCAGTTGATTTTTCAAAGCGCCCTTTTTCACTTAAAGGTGATATGGGGAATGATTACACTGCTGATGCAATTATCATTGCTACAGGTGCCTCAGCGAAATGGCTTGGCCTTCCATCTGAGCAAAAGTTTAGAGAAAGTGGTGGCGGTGTTTCAGCATGTGCTACTTGTGATGGTTTTTTCTATAAAGAAAAGAAAGTTGCAGTAATTGGCGGTGGCAACACTGCCGTCGAAGAAGCCCTTTTTCTTTCAAACATTGCCAGTGAAGTTACTCTCGTACACAGACGAGATGCTTTGCGAAGTGAAAAAATACTTCAAGACAGGTTGTTTGATAAAGAGAAAAACGGCAATGTCACCATCAAATGGAATCATAATTTAGATGAGGTACTTGGTGATGACACAGGAGTAACAGGCATGCGCATCAAAAGCACTACGAATGATCAAACAGAAGATATTGATCTAAGTGGCGTATTTATTGCTATTGGTCACTCTCCAAACACCAAGATATTTGAAGGTCAGTTAGAAATGAATGGCGGTTATATAAAAGTGAACAGTGGTTTACATGGAAATGCAACAGCTACAAGTGTAGAAGGAATTTATGCAGCAGGTGATGTGATGGATCATGTCTATCGACAGGCAATTACCTCTGCAGGGTCTGGTTGTATGGCTGCATTGGATGCAGAAAAATATCTCGATAACCTAGATCAAAAATAAATTGCATTAATCATCATTGGCAATTGAAACCGTCAGCTCAGATTGTTCTGATTCTGAATACAAGTATAGTTTTGCAAGCTCACTAAGCGGCATTGATCGAGCAGAGTGG
>JBCCEI010000093.1:0-7095 GCA_039030355.1 Pseudomonadota bacterium
AATATTTCAGTATCTTCCCTTTCTGTAATCCAGTTGCTGCGCACTGGAGCAAGCCCCTGGAGCAAATCTATTTGCGCACTTGGATGTGTGTATGGTCCCGAAGTATCATAAATCGTGATAGGTGGATTTTCTTCTTCACCAAAACTTGCAGATGTATTTGCACAAGAAACTTCTCGCATCCCAACATTAATATCATCACGCGAGCCTTGCACATAAATTTTTTGTGAACCAGAAAACGGCTGAGTAAGCTCATCTGATAATTGTGCAGATTTGTTTTGTATTGAATCAGCAGTTGCACTCATGTTTTTATCCTAAAAAAGTTACATTGAGGGTGCGAAATGCAGCTGCGGCTGTCGCTTCCCTCCGCCAGCATTATCTGGTTCAGGTGATTAAGGGTGTTTCTCAGCTGATTTATCATTTTTTCTGTAAATCAGCACCCCCAGCTAAATTGGTTTAATTTTAGTGCAATCAATACATCATTGATACGTTATTTTCTGCAAAATGTTTGCTACAAAGCTTCACACACCGTAGTCTTTTACACTCAAACCCAAGTTTTAATCGTCATATGACTCTAAATGTCGCCATCGTTGGCCCTGGTCGCAGCAAACAAGGTACCGGGCCTTTTATTGCACGAACATTCGACAAATTGGATTGCAATGTGCAAGCAGTTGTAAGTAGCACTGCAAAATCAGCAAATGCAGCTGTCGAAATGCTAAAAAGTGAATATGCAATAGCTTGTGAGGCATATCAAAGCCTTGACGATGTATTGATGCACCATGAGGTAGATGTTGTTGCAATTAGCAGCCCTGCTGAATCACACTTAGAATATTTACAAACCGCAATTGATGCGGGTTGTCATGTTTTTTGTGAAAAACCCTTATCATGGCCCGCGGAAAAAATGACATCGGTTAAAGATGTTGACCTTCTTACACATCAAGCTAATCAGCTCGTTAAACAATGCAATGATAATGCAGTTGTTTTACAACTCAACACGCAGTGGCCCTTTACATTGCCAACATTTTTCGAGCTTTATCCTGAATTCAAGCAACAAAATGCTATCTCACATTTCTCGATGTGGCTCGCGCCACAAAGTGATGGAGATACGATGATTGTCGATACGTTTTCTCATGTATTTAGCATGCTATATGCCTTGGTTGGTACTGGAAAGATCAGCAACATCGAGTCTAACTTTCAACTACGCAATGAGAGCCAAGACCTAAAAATCGAGTTTCAATTTTTACATGCCAGAGGTGATACCCATGTTTGCGTGTCACTATGCTCAAGCGATACTTTCCCAAAACCTGCCGCTTATGCAATCAATGGTCATCGTGTAGATAGGCATGTTGAACTACCAAATTACCTGATATCATTGCGATCAAGTGATAAACAAATGCCAGTAGTTGATCCACTTGAGAGCTCAATAAAGAACTTTATTGGCTCGATTCACTCTAAAGCCACTTCTGATGAAGTTGCACTGATTGATGGTACAACACATCTAGCACAAATTTACCTGGCAGTAACTCAACCTTAGCTAACATTTATAGTAATGGAAAAAATACATACTGATAGTGGCGAAGTGTTAATAACACTCTCCCCACTTATTGATTTCACCAAACATAGTTTTGACGAGCAAATTGAAAACGAGCTTGTACCATTACATATGAAATCAACTGTGAAAGAAGTGAAAAAACAAACTGAGCTATCACCTATTCATGACTTCATGGGCAAACTTCGTCAACCTGAGGTTTTAGATCGTTTGAAAGAATATGTTGCATGGCAAATTGAATGGCGCAACGGTTATGCCAACAATTCAATGACGCTTGAAGAAGCATTAGAGAAGGCACCTACCAGTGCACCAATTTCCATTAATTTAGATGTGACCACAGCATGTAATTATCGGTGCGATCACTGTGTGGATATGGATATTCTAAATAAAAAGATTAATTACGAGCATGAAAAACTTAAAGACTCACTTACTTATTTAGCAGAGAAGGGATTGCGATCGGTAATCATCATTGGTGGCGGCGAACCAACTGCCTATAAAGGTTTTGAAGATATCGTGCGTCATCTAAAAGCAATGAACATACAAATAGGTGTGGTGACCAATGGCAGCATGATGAAGAAAATAGAAGCTGTTGCAGATGTTTTAGGGCCACGGGACTGGGTGAGATTGTCTTTAGACTCAGGCACAAACGAAACTTTTCGTGCTATGCATAAACCTGGCAGCAAGAAATGCACTCTTGAGTGGATCTGTAGCCATATTCCTGCAATTAAAATAGTAAATCCAAATTTTCAAATCGGCTTTAGCTTCATCATAGTATGGAAAGACTGTGAAACCAATGATACGAAAATTATTGAGAACGTGGATGAAATGCTAACAGCGGCGAGACTAGCTAAAGATCATGGGTTTAATTATATCTCGTTCAAACCATTTTTAACGCGTGCAGAATTGAACAATGCAGAAATCATCGGCATTGATAAAGAACGTGAGTATGTAGAGTCGGTAATGAAAAAGATTCGCGACTCAGTTAACGAAGCAAAGAAATTAGATGATGATAGCTTTGCCGTTATAGAAAGTACAAACTTACGTGTATTAGAAAATGGCACGTATATGAATTACACCGAGCAACCGCATAACTGTCATATGCAATATTTCAGACAAGTGCTTAGCCCATTGGGTATATTCAACTGCCCCGTGTACCGACATGTACCTCAAGCGCTGTTAGGTGAAAAACATGCTTATGACACACAACAAGGCGTGATAGACACACAAAAAAATACTTTGCGTTTAATTGAGGCATTTGATGCAACCAATGAATGCAAAGATGTAACTTGCTTATATAACCATGCTAATTGGTTTATTGAAGACTTGATTAACCATCCAGAAAAAATCGAAAATCTAGATTCAAATTTTGATCGGGGCGACTATTTTCTTTAGTCAATTGGCTAGTAGTTGCATCGCACTGGCAAAAACTTTTTCAACTTGGATTCCATTCAAGCAATCATAATGCCCAAATGGGCATTTTTTTTTAAAACATGGACTGCACTCTATTCCCAGGTATTGAATTTCTTTTTTATTTGTAAGAGGTGGTGTGTATTTTGGTGTAATCGCACCATAAATCGCAACGATTGGCCTACCAACCGCTGCAGCAATATGCATTAAACCGGAATCGTTAGTGATTGCTACTTCAACTAATGAAAGTAAATCAGTGACCTCTTCTAAAGTGGTTTGTCCACACAAATTTTTAGCGACACCATTTGAAAGTTGTGCAATTTCTTCGCCTATGGGATTGTCTTTTGGAGAACCAAATATATAGATTGCATAGTCTTTTTTTATAAAACGCGTTGCCAGCTCAGCAAAGTATTTTGCAGGCCACTGCTTGGAAGGACCAAATTCTGCACCGGGCATAAATGCAATGATGGGTTTTGTAACATCGATAGCAAATTTATCAATAGCTTGTTGAAGCTTTTGTTCGTTCACTAATAATTTTGGATAAACTATTTCTGGCGCTTGATTTAGTGCATTGGGTTTTGCAACCAGCTGCAGGTACTTCTCTACCGCTTTAAAAGTTAACTGAGTATTCAACTCACGAATATCATTGAGCAAACCATAGCGCATCTCTCCACGATATCCTGTTCGAATAGGAATTTTTGCAAAAAATGGAATTAATGCTGATTTAAACGTTCGGGGCAAAATGATTGCGCGATCGTATGTACCTTTTAATCGTTTGCCGACTCGATACCTTTCTAAAAATTGTAGCTTGCCATGTTGCAGATTAACGTTTATGACCTTGCGTACTTCAGGCATTCTAGCCAGAACAGGTGCCGACCATGCAGGCGCTACCACATCAATCTGATGGTCAGGATTCTGGCGTTTCAAGGTAATAAACAGACTTTGCACCATCACCATATCACCCACCCATGCAGGCCCGATAACGAGTATATTGTTTGCGCTCAAAAGTTGTGTTTCACCATAGTTAGGAATAGATAATGATGCACGGATTTAATCTGATATTATGAAGTGATTAAAAGCAAATCATACGCAACAATACCAGACAAAATAAGCTGGATATAAAAACACATGGATATAGAGCAAGCAAGATTCAATATGATTGAGCAACAAATACGCCCTTGGGACGTATTGGATATAGACGTGCTAAGAGTTATTGAGGACACGCCTAGAGAATTATTTGTTCCTGCCAAACATAAAAAACTGGCTTTTTCGGATCTTGAAATTCCTTTGACACATGACCAAAACATGATGGCACCTAAAATTGAAGCGCGCATGCTACAAGCTTTGTCGATTCAGCCGGGTGACGATATTTTAGAAATTGGCACAGGTTCTGGTTTTGTAACTGCATGTTTAGCGAAACTAGGCAAGCATGTAGACACGATTGAATATCATGAAGACTTAAGTGAACAAGCGGCAAGAAATTTATCGCAGCAGCAACTACACAATATCAGCCATGATGTAAAAGACATCTTAAACAATCCTTTCTCAGGAAAACTATATGATGCCATTGCAGTTACTGCGTCAATGCCAGTATATAACAGCATGTTTGAGCAATACCTAAAAGAAAATGGTCGATTATTTGTAATTGCGGGTAATGCACCAGTAATGCAAGCAAAACTCATCCGGCATGTTGGCAAACATGGTAATACGGAAACTAATTTGTTCGAAACTAATTTATTACCCTTAATTGGTATAGATACCCCAAACACATTTACATTGTAGTGAGCATATAAATTAATGTTTAGGGAATTTAGCCCCAAGCAGTTAAAAGATCACCTCGACCAAGCATCTATAAAGCCTCTTTTATTGGATGTTAGGGAACCATGGGAATATGAGCGGTGTCATATTGTTAATTCGAAACTGGTGCCTATGCGTGAGATCACACGTGTCATACAAGAACTAAACCCAGATGAAGAAATTGTTGTGATATGCCATCACGGTATACGCAGTCGCGCAGTTGCAAATTATTTAGCTCAAAACGATTACACTCGAGTAATTAATCTATCTACTGGAATTGATGGCTGGGCCCGCGAGATCGAACCAACAATGCCCATCTACTGAAAATTTACTACCGATCATTCATTATCAGCTTTAAAAAACGACCAAAATACAGATACATAGGCATGATTTTATTTTCCAACAAAGAGTTTAAATTGTCTTATAAATATCTACTCAGCATTATTATCCTGCTTACGATTGTGCCGCTTAATAACGCATATGCTTTGAGCTTAATAGACGTATACATGCGAGCTAAGCAACACGATGCAGACCTTAAAATTGCTGAAGCAAGATATAATGCAGACGCACAATCGCACCCCATCGCACGCGCAAATGTCTTACCTCAAGCAAACTTAAGTGCAAATACAACTGATGTTAACCAAGAAACAGACGGCCAAACATTTGGAGTTGCTGGTAGAGAAGTTGACTTTAATGATCATGGATACACGTTAAGCATTACCCAATCGCTATACAACCATGATTATTACGTGCAACTACACCAAGCGAAGGCCACGGTTGCTAGAGCACAACTTGATTTAGATGCGTCTCGTCAAGAGTTAATGCTACGCACTGCAGAAGCATATTTCAATGTATTGTCAGAACAAGATAACTTAACATTTCGACAATCTGAAATTGAAGCTATAGAACGACAACTTAAACAAGCAAATAAACGTTTTGAAGTTGGGCTGATAGCAATCACAGATGTCAAGGAAGCCCAAGCATCTTATGATCTTGCAATTGCAAGCGAAATTGAGGCACAAAATGCATTAGAAATTTCTAAAGATACGCTTGAAGTAATCATCGCAGAGCGTGCTGAAGCGCTGAATACGCTTTCTAATCGTGTGCAATTAATTTCACCTGAACCGAATGACGTTCAAGAATGGATCAACAAGGCGTTGAATGAAAACCTAGCTCTCTTATCGAGCGAATACACCACCAAAATTGCACAAAAAGAAATAAAATTACAGCAAGCACAACGTTACCCAACGCTTGATATTGTTGCATCTCATAATGATACAGATACCGGCGGACTCACCGGTTCACGCGAAACTGAAGATACTCGAATAGGAATAGAACTTAACGTCCCGATTCTTGCTGGAGGGCGAACTTACTACAGAACTAAAGAGGCGCGTTACAATGCCGAACTTGCAGAAAATCAACATGAAAAAGTGCGTAGAGAGACAATTAAAAACACGCGCGATGCATACTTAAATGTCATTGCTGGCATTAGTCGTGTCAAGGCCTTATCGAGGGCATTAGAATCTACCGAAGCTGCAGCAAGTGCCGCTGAAGCAGGCTTTCAGGTTGGCACAAGAACATCAGTCGATGTACTTTTGGCATTGCAAGAAACATTTCGCGCCAAGCGAGATTACTCGCGCGCCCGCTATGATTATTTATTAAGCACCTTAAGTCTAAAACAAGCAACTGGTACACTAAGCGTAGATGACCTGCTACAAATTGATGGTTGGTTAAATTAACTCAAGATGCGCTTACTTTGCAATCTACCAGCACGCGATACAAATTATCACTTCTAGCGATAAGCCCGCTTGCATTCGCGCACGTAATTTATCGTACGTTAAATGATGGAGGCATGCGTTACTTTAAACAACGCTTAGGCTTTGGGTACAAACACTTTAAAAACAAACCGATACACTTTCATTGTGCATCTGTTGGGGAATTTATCACAGCTAAACCATTGATACTCTCAATACAAAGCAGCCATCCAGACAAAAAAATACTCATTACAAGCAATACACCGACCGCTGCGAATTTGGTAGATAAACTGAATCATCAACATATTTACCATCATTACTTACCTTTAGACTTCACTATATTAGTCAATAAGTTTTTAAAAAGAACAAAACCACTTTGCTGCTTTATCCTTGAAACCGAAATATGGCCCACTTTTTACTCTCAAGCGAAGAAAAACAATATCGATATTACAATAATTAATGCAAGACTTTCTGAGAAAACACTTGGGGCAAGTAACTTTATTAGAAATGAATATGCACGAGCTTTAAAAAATGTTTTTCAAATCCTAACGCGCACAAAAGATGACCATAAAAATCTCCTAGAATTAGGAG
>JBCCEI010000094.1:0-7020 GCA_039030355.1 Pseudomonadota bacterium
AAGTAACCTCATCTTCATCTAAAAAAGAAGATAATTTTTCATAGTTTACTAAACGCGGTCCACTTTCTGTGTGCACAAATAGCGTTAAGCCATCTTCATTCTCACTAATAGCCAAGCTTTTAAGAACTTGCTCAACAATCTCTAAATCAATCGGTTGCTGGCCCAGTGGGTAACTTATGCTTGGTTATTAGTGAGAATGAAGATGGCTTAACGCTATTTGTGCACACAGAAAGTGGACCGCGTTTAGTAAACTATGAAAAATTATCTTCTTTTTTAGATGAAGATGAGGTTACTTTAGAGCTTACCAGTCAAGTTCATTTGCCCTATGTCGATTCGCCAATTAAAGCATTGATTTCACCTGAGCGAGATTGGTTATATTTATTGAATCAAAAAGGCGCAATTGCATATTACGACATTCGCACAAAAGATGAGCCCATTCATATTGAGGACGTAAATGTACTTGATCAAGGGGCATCACCAGCAGCATTAGAGTTTTTAATTGGCGGTATCTCATTATTGCTTGCGGATGATCAAGGGAACATTAACCAATTATTTTTAGTTCGTGATGATGATGGTTCAAGACACTTAACACCTATCAGAAAATTTAAAAGCGGCGATTCAAAAATTGCGAGTATTACGACTGAACAGTTGCGCAAAGGTTTTTTAGTGACCGATGCTAAAGGCATCATTTCAATTTTTCACACCACTGCAGAGCGGCACATAATTAGTGAAAAAATAATTGACGCACCACTAAAACTTCTTGGTATCGCTCCAAGAAGCGATAAAATCATTACAGAAGATAGCAATCGCCAATTGCATGTTTGGGCGCTGGATAGCGAACACCCAGAAGCTTCGATGAAATCGATTTGGGGCAAGGTTTGGTATGAAAGCTACGAGGAACCAGATTACATATGGCAATCATCCTCTGCTTCCAGTGATTTTGAGCCAAAGTTTAGTCTTACTCCGCTAACGTTTGGAACATTTAAAGCGGCGTTTTACGCCATGCTGTTCGCCATGCCATTGGCGATATGTGGCGCGATATTTACTGCTTATTTTATGGCACCGAAAATGCGCAGTGTAGTTAAACCTTCCATTGAAATAATGGCTGCTCTGCCAACGGTTATTTTAGGATTTTTGGCAGGTTTATGGTTGGCGCCTTACATTGAATTAAATTTGCCAGGTGTGTTCACGCTTTTAATAATTGTGCCTTTGGGTGTGTTTTTAGCCAGCTATTTTTGGTGGTGGTTGCCTGAAACATTGACGAGTCGTGTTACAGAAGGTTGGCAAGCAGCACTATTAGTACCTGTAGTGTTATTTTTATGCTGGGCAAGTTTGGCGATGAGCCCTTGGTTAGAGCAGGTATTGTTTGAAGGCAATATGCGACTTTGGCTAACGGATACAATGGGTGTCGGTTACGACCAGCGCAACGCATTGATTATTGGTATCACAATGGGCTTTGCAGTGATCCCGATTATCTTTTCTATATCGGAAGATGCGGTCTTTAGTGTGCCTAAACATTTAACTTCGGGTTCTTTAGCCTTAGGTGCCACACCATGGCAAACATTGATGAGAGTTGTGTTGCCATCTGCAAGTCCTGGGATATTTTCTGCAACCATGATTGGTTTGGGTCGTGCAGTTGGTGAAACCATGATTGTGCTCATGGCAACAGGTAACACACCAGTAATGGATTTCAGTATCTTCGAGGGAATGCGCACCCTGTCTGCAAACGTTGCAGTAGAACTACCGGAATCTGAAGTAGATAGCACACACTTTAGGGTTTTGTTTTTAGCATCTTTGGTACTGTTCATTTTTACATTTTTCTTTAACACCATTGCAGAAGTTGTTAGGCAAAGACTGCGCGAAAAATACAGTTCATTGTAGGCACATATATTTTCATGCCTAATAAAAAAAATCATAAAGATCCTTTTTATAAATCTGGTACGCCTTGGATCTGGTTAAATGCTGGCGCTGTGACCATTAGCATAATTATGGTCATTGGATTACTTGCATTGATTGCAGTGCGCGGGCTCGGCCACTTTTGGCCCAAGACGGTATATGAAATTGAGTATCTTAATAATGATGAGATCGTTCAAGTAATTGGCGAGCGAGTTGAATCTGAAGATGTATTAAAACAAAGAATAATAGAGTCGGGCATCAAAGTAGAAACAGATGATGAGTTAATTGAACGCAGTCTGATAAAAGTTGGCAATCGTGACTCCTTGGGTGTTGATTTTATGTTGACTGTTACACCCAATGAAAAGAGTGTTTCAAAACCACATGATGTTTTGGTGTTAGAGCGCACACAGTGGGGTAATTTTTACGGTTTTTTGAAAGAAATTAAAAGTAATGGCGAAGTATTGAATCTTTATGACGGCATCAAATGGCAAGATTTAGAAGAGCGTTTAGAAAGAGTAGCCGAGCTGAGAGAAAGAATAGAGCGTATTGAAAAAGTTGAAATTGGCCGCATCAATTACCAAATTGAAAAATTACGTTTAAAACAACGCGGACTCGAGAAAAAAGGTGTTGCGGATGAGGCAGCGTTTGCTCCAATCGAAAAGGATCGTTCTAAGTTAAATGCAGATTATGAAGTTTTAAAGAGTGAATTAAATTCTCTATATCAGGATATGTCACGCGATAGTATTACCGCAGTTATCATGGGCGGTAACCAAGTTGAAGTGAAACTGGCTGATGTCGTTAAAGCTTATCGCCCCAATTCGATGAGCTTGTTAGAAAAAATCATTTTCTATATTAAAACTTTTTGGGGCTTTATAACGGATGACCCAAGAGAAGCTAATACTGAGGGTGGGATCTTTCCTGCGATATTTGGCACTGTACTAACTGTATTGTTAATGTCTATTGTCGTAATGCCATTTGGTGTGATCGCGGCAATCTATTTGCGTGAATATGCAAAGCAAGGATTCTTTACGCGTTTAGTAAGAATCTCGGTTAATAATCTCGCCGGAGTACCTTCGATTGTTTATGGCGTATTTGGTCTCGGGTTTTTTGTCTACATCGTTGGCGGCACCATAGATGAATTATTTTATTCAGAAGCGCTACCGTCACCAACATTTGGTACGGGCGGACTATTGTGGGCCTCGCTTACGCTCGCTTTACTTACTGTACCTGTAGTAATTGTTGCAACTGAAGAAGGGCTGTCTCGTATTCCACGAGCGATTCGCGAAGGCTCACTTGCATTGGGTGCTACCAAAGCTGAAACGTTATGGCGCACAATTTTACCTATGGCCAGTCCGGCAATTATGACGGGACTCATTCTTTCAATTGCGCGCGCGGCTGGAGAAGTGGCACCTTTAATGTTAGTTGGCGTAGTTAAACTGGCGCCGTCATTACCACTAGATGGTAATGCACCATTCTTTCACTTGGAGCGTAAGTTTATGCACTTGGGCTTTCATATATATGATGTAGGTTTTCAAAGCCCTAATGTGGAAGCGGCTCGACCACTAGTATATGCAACTGCACTTATTCTGGTGTTTGTAATCATTATTTTAAATATAGCAGCAATTTATACACGTAATCATTTAAGAGAAAAGTATAAAGATTTGGAACAAAATTAATTTTTTTAATCCTATATTTATTCGGGATTGAAGATGAATATCAATTATGTAAGGCTTTGTAGGAGCTAAGGAATATATGACTATGGCCGCACCTAAAATTTCACAAGATGTTTTGCTAAATAAGGGTAGTCAAAACATTGAAGAAGAAACAGCTTGTTTCGAATGTAAAGATTTTGGCCTTTATTATGGAGCTAGTCAGGCACTAAAAGATATCAACCTAGTTATTCCTGAGAAACGTGTCACTGCGTTTATTGGACCAAGTGGGTGTGGCAAGTCTACGTTGCTACGTTGCATGAACCGCATGAATGATTTAATCGATATTGTGCGTCTTGAAGGTCATCTTTATTTGCATGGAGAAGACATTAATAAAAAGTCAGTGAATGTCGCAGAATTACGCCGCAAAGTTGGCATGGTATTTCAAAAGCCCAACCCTTTCCCAAAAACGATTTATGAAAATGTCGCTTATGGTTTACGTTTGCAAGGTGTTAATAAGAAAAGAGTCTTAGACGAACGTGTTGAGTGGGCGCTTAAAGGTGCAGCACTATGGGATGAAGTTAAAGATCGTTTACAAGACAACGCACTAGGGTTGTCGGGCGGCCAACAGCAACGCTTGGTCATCGCGCGCTCTATTGCAATTCAACCCGAAGTGATACTTTTAGATGAGCCTGCATCTGCGTTGGATCCAATTTCAACTTTGAAAATTGAAGAACTCATCATTCAGCTTAAAGAGCAATATACGGTCGTGATTGTTACTCACAATATGCAGCAAGCTGCACGTGTATCGGACTACACAGCATTTTTATATTTAGGCGAGTTGATCGAGTTTGGTGCTACTGACCAACTTTTCACTAACCCAAATGAAAAACAGACAGAAGACTATATTACTGGTCGCTACGGCTAACAGTTAGCAAACGAGGCAAGCATGGTTTATCAAGATATCGGACAACATATCTCTCATCAATTTGATGAAGACTTGGAATCATTAAGAAGTAAGGTTCTAAATATGGGCGGCTTAGTTGAAAAACAAGTTGAGAATGCCTTAATGGCTTT
Organism: Pseudomonadota bacterium; assembly: GCA_039030355.1. Classification (GTDB taxonomy): domain Bacteria; phylum Pseudomonadota; class Gammaproteobacteria; order UBA4575; family UBA4575; genus JABDMD01. The sequence continues at coordinate 4,623 of JBCCEI010000094.1, forward strand.
AACACGATCCGATAGCAGCTTGGCTGAGGAGGTTGCTACCAGTGATTACAAAATCAATTCAATGGAGGTTGCAATTGATGAAGAATGCACGCAAGTAATCGCTAAACGCCAGCCTGCAGCAAGTGATTTACGTCTTGTGGTTACAATTATTAAAACAATTACAGACTTGGAACGCATCGGAGATGAAGCGGAAAAGATAGGTCGTCATGCTGTGAAGCTTGCAACTGTTGAACGCACACCTGATTATTTTATAGAAATAAAACATTTAGGTGAGCAAGTACGAAAAATGTTACATGATAGCTTAGATGCGTTTGCACGCATGGATACAGAAAATGCAATCGCAATTGCACAGGGTGATCGCGAAATTAATGATGAGTACGATGCGCTAGTACGTCAGTTGATTACACATATGATGGAAGATCCACGTGCTATTAAACGTGCATTACGCGTAATGTGGTGTGCGCGATCTTTAGAACGAATTGGTGATCATGCAAAAAATATTTGTGAATATGTGATCTACACAGTTGCGGGAACGGATATACGGCATACGAGTTTTGAGCAGGTAAAAAATGAACTTTCAGACAATAATAATTAAATAAGATGATTCGCAAATTATAACTACTGTTAAATCAACATCTTGGATTTGGCGTAGTGTATAAATAACGAACAATTTAGAATTCAAAACCCTCCCACCCTTGTTATAATAAATTTCTGGTCACACTTGGACTTACTGAGTGTCACCATTAAAACCATAATAAAAATATAGGCATTGCGTAATGCAGTGCATGCTTTCTCGGGAGTGCAGCACAAATGGCAAACCACAAAATACAATCCGTAGAAGGGATTGGGCCTAAATATGCTGAGATGTTAGCTAAAGCTGGTATCACGGATACAGATGGTTTGCTTGAAGCTGGTTGTACCAAACAAGGCCGTAAAGACTGCGCTGAAAAAACGGGGTGTAGTGAAAGCCAAATTCTTAAATGGGTTAACATGTGCGACTTGTTCAGAATAAAAGGTGTGGGTGAAGAGTATTCAGAATTACTAGAAGTTTCTGGGGTCGATACCGTTAAAGAACTGCGTAATCGAGTACCAGAAAATTTGACTGCAAAAATGGAAGAAGTGAATGCCGAAAAGAATTTAGTCAGGAGAGTTCCTACACTAAAAGAAGTTACCGGATGGATCGAGCACGCCAAAGAGCTGCCGCCAAAAGTAACGCATTAGATATAAAAACTATAAAAACCAAAATTATAAAACCAATAGGAGTGAGTTCGAGATGTATAAATTAATAATGATGTTATTAGTTGCTGCTTTGATGTTCGGGTGTAGTAATGATGATGCTGAGCATGCAGGTGACGAAGCTACTGATGCGGCAGAGCATGCAGGTGATGAAGCAAAAGAGCACGGCGGTGACGAGGCTAAAGAACATGGTGGTGATGCTGCTAAAGAACATGGTGGTGATGCTGCTGAAGCAACAAATGGACCTAAGTTAGAGCCACTACCAGATTGGGATTCTTTACCACCAATTGAAGAAGAAGCTGCAGCTGAAGATGGTGAAACCATGATGGAAAAAGCTGAAGAAGTTGTTGAAAAGGCAAAGGAGCACGCAGGTGATGCAGCTGAAAAAGCTAAAGAACATGCTGGCGATGCGGCTGAAAAGATGAAAAATGAATAGCTTTTTCATTTCTTTGTTAGTGTAAAAATAACAATTCAATAAGGAGTAGCGATGGGAATTTTAACTTGGATCGTACTTGGCGGCATCGTAGGCGCCATTGCGAAATTGATCATGCCTGGCAAAGACCCTGGCGGCATAATTGTAACAATACTGCTTGGTATAGCAGGTGCATTTGTAGGCGGCTACATCAGCACGTTATTGGGCTTTGGCTCTGTAACTGGTTTCAATATTGTGAGCTTAGCCATTGCTGTTGTCGGAGCACTAATTCTATTAGCACTCTACAGGATGATTAAAAAGTAATCCTAAACGTTAATTACATAGCAAACTTAAACGCCTAGATTGTTCTAGGCGTTTTTGTTTGTGAAGATGCTATTTCATGCAAAATACAAAAACGATGCACTATATTCCATGTAGCCGCCACGTATTGATCAACAAATGCAGCAAATTGATGCCAGTAGATCAGCGGCGACAATTTCAATCATTTGCAGAAATTCTTACTGCTTATGTGCATTTCAAAGCGCAAAAAAATCTAGAGCTGATGAAGCAATCATATGCGTACTTCAATCCTAATCAAGAATGTTTGCTGCCTGGGCTAACGCAGGAAGAGTCAGAGCAACAGGCGAATATACTTGCTGAGACTTTCAAGCGTGTTTTGGTGGACGCCAACTATCGTGAATTGAATCAACAGGATATTGAAAAAGCCTTGTCACAGTCCTCATTAGTGCC
>JBCCEI010000095.1:0-7005 GCA_039030355.1 Pseudomonadota bacterium
AAAGAACAGCTACGCGGAAAATCTTCAAACAAAAGTGAGTCCAGCACAGAAATTCAAAAACGTGTTTGTTGTGCTAGGGACATACAACTTGCGAGACAAGGTAAGCCAAACGCTTATATGTCGAATAAAGAAATTGAAAATTTTTGTGCGCTCAATAATGAGTGTGAAAAATTAATGGACATGGCATTTGAGCAGTTAGGGTTATCAGCACGCGGTTATCACCGCACACTCAAATTAGCACGCTCAATTGCAGATTTGGAAAACTCAGATACGATAGGAACCAACCACCTCAGTGAGGCAATTGGTTATCGTCAATATGATCGTCTAATAAATAAGTAACAAAAGTAACTGAAGAGTGTTACTAGAGCGATTCCAACATGTAGTCTACAACTTTCTTAATGTCGTCATCAGAGAAGTCTGCGCGCCCACCTTTTGCAGGCATAGAGCCAATGCCATTAATCGCACTTGCATAAAGCGCATCATTTCCTTTCGCAAGTCGTTCTCCCCAGCTTGCTTTATCAGCTAATTTCGGCGCATTTAGGACCCCTGCATCATGACAAGCCGCACAGGCTGTATATAATTCTTCTGCACTTTTACTCGCGCCCGCACTGCTGTCAGCAACAACAGTTTCAGCGCCATCGCCCTCACTTGCATTTGCTGGTGCGACACCCGCAATTGCTAACGATCCAACAGGTTTAATACGTTGTTCGATATTACCTTGCACTAAATTATCTTCGGAATAATCCGTATCTGGAATGAGCACATTAGCAATCACCATGATAACTACAGTAAATACCAATAGCACTCCCAGTACCATCATCATTGTCGTTGCAAACTGATTATCGTTCACACAAACTCCTAATATGTAGTTGATTTCAGAACTTAATTATCTGATTTAAGGGCGGGATTATAGTGAATGGGCGCTATGAAACCAATTACCTATAGCAGTTAAATTACTATAAATTACTAGGTAGAAAGCAGTATATAGTTCAACATAATTCCAATACATTCATAGAAAAACATTATGCCTTTCCCAGCCAGCCCTGATGCTCATGCCATAGGCATATTATTGCTTACAGTAGTGGCCCTCATCCTGTTTACACGTGAGAGCATTCCCTTAGAAACCTCGAGTTTATTGGTGATCGCTATCCTTGCGGTTGGGTTTGAGCTTTTCCCTTATCAGATTGAGGGCCGTGAATTTCACTCTATTGGTCTATTTTCCGGTTTTGGTCATGAAGCGCTAATTGCAGTATGTGCCTTAATGATCGCAGGCCAAGCATTGGTTCGTACAGGTGCATTGGAACCAGTTGGAAGATCGCTTGCCGTTATATGGCGCGTGAGCCCATTAATTTCACTATTACTGACGCTATTAGTTGGCGCAGTATTAAGCGCCTTCATTAACAATACACCAGTTGTTGTTTTGCTTCTGCCAATACTAGTAAGTGTATCTTTGCGTACAAACCGCTCTCCTTCGAATGTATTAATGCCCATGGGTTTTGCTACATTAGTCGGAGGAATGTGTACAACCATTGGCACTTCAACTAATTTGTTAGTTGTATCTGTTGCTTCTGATATGGGTGTAGAAAAATTCTCCATGTTCGATTTCCTATTACCCGCCAGTATTGCATCTATCATCGGCATTATTTATTTATGGTTGATTGCGCCTTTATTACTTTCGGAACGTGAGACACCTTTATCTGACAGCTCTCCGCGTGTGTTCCTTGCGCAGCTGCATATCACTAAAGATAGTCGTTCAGTTGGCAAATCACTTGCTGATCTAATCAAGAGTACTAATGATGCAATGAAGGTTGAAAAGATACAGCGTGACGATGATATCTACCTTTCACTACTACCTGATGTAGAAATAAAAGCGGGTGATAAATTATTTGTGCGTGACACTCCAAAACAATTAATTGAATATGAAGAAGTGTTACAAGCAGCATTGTATAAAAATAATGAACGATTTGCGCAACAAGATGTGCAATCCACATCAGAGCAACAACTCGCTGAGATAGTTGTATCTCAAGGCTCGCCATTGGAAGGTACAACACTGTCACGAGTGCGCTTTCGTGATCGCTACAATCTAATTCCATTAGCTTTACACCGCGCCGGAAAAGCAATTGAGGATCTACATAGTGGTGTGCGTCAAGTGTGGTTGCGTGTAGGCGATATTTTATTAGTCCAAGGAAAAGCCGAATCGCTTAAAGAAGTAAAACAAAGCGGTGAATTGTTGGTTCTGGACTCTACAGAAAATCTTCCACATACCGAAAAAGCATCGCTTGCCTTATGGATCATGATTGCAATTGTTGGCACAGCTGCACTTGGGGTATTACCGATTGCTATTAGTGCGGTCTGTGGCGTTTTACTACTAGTAGTAACGGGTTGCTTAAACTGGCGGGATGCTACACAAGCCCTTAGCACACCCATTGTGCTAATTGTTGTCGCAAGTTTAGCGATGGGGTCTGCATTAGTAATTACCGGTGGCACCGATTATTTGGCAAGCGTATTTTTGTACTTCACTGCAGGTGCGAGTGCACCGATTGTATTAAGTGGTTTAATGTTGTTAATGGCACTGCTGACGAATATTGTTTCTAACAATGCGGCAGCGGTAATCGGAACGCCTGTTGCAGTAAGCATTGCGCAACAACTTGATCAGCCTGCGGCTCCATTTATATTAGCCGTCTTGTTTGGTGCCAATATGAGCTACATCACACCAATGGCCTATAAAACAAATTTGTTAGTTATGAATGCAGGCGGATATAAATTTATTGATTTTGTAAAAGTCGGCACACCTCTAACAATTATTATGTGGATCAGTTATTCATGGCTACTGCCCTGGCTATACGACTTATAACAGAAATGTTCACTCATCATATTTTTGCCAAACCTCATGCCGTTCGTTTTTCATAACTATTATTTTTTACGTAAAATCTAAATAATGATCAAGAAATTAATTACAGCTATATTCCGCATCAGTCTTTTAATCATTGCTAGTGTCTTTATATTTGCTTGCTCGCATACGCCTCAAGATATTGAGCCGCAAAATGTAGAAGAATATTCAGAACCTGTTGTACCTTTAAAAAAAGGGCAAAAAATTGCAGATCTAGCAAGAGCAATGTTGGGCAGCCCGTACAAATATGGCGGTGATTCTCCAAGTGGTTTTGATTGCAGTGGTTTAGTTTTTTATACGCATGGCGAGCTAGGTATACGCACACCAAGAACGTCACTACAACAATTTAATACTGCAAAAGCGATCACAACGACACAACTTAGTTCTGGTGATTTAGTATTTTTTAAACTTAATAAACAAGATGTGTCTCATGTCGGCATTTACATCGGACAAGGTCGATTTGTGCATGCGCCAAAAAGTGGTAAACGTGTTTCTGTGAATTATTTAAATGATGAATATTGGAAGCCACGGTTTGCAGGTGCAGGGCGCTTATATTGATATATACCAAAACTAAGCGGATTTTAGATATTTGGTGAAATTTTACCCCTCTCGTCCCTTTGCCTCTTCCTCCTATCCACATCGTTGAATTGCACAACTATCGCTAGATTATAATAAATGCTGCCTTAAACATGGACGTATAGAGGTAAGCAGGTTGGACACAGAAGTTAAACACACAGTGAAAAGAATTTTTGAGTATTTGCGCAAGCAGCAACCAAAAATGCACCCGCGTGAAAGTGATCGTGTCAACGTAGACCAAATGTTACGCGAGCATCGTGATCGAAATACCCGTCGGGATTAGTTAAATTATTCTGCTTTTATAATTTCTATTGGGAAGTTTCTGCTGAAGCGGTCACTTCAATCGCTTCTTTTGATATCAACATATCAACCACACGCATAACATTTTCAAACCCGCCAGCGTCTCTTGCTGAAGTGCGGTATTTTCCATTAATAATTACTTGTGGAACTGAATTTGCACCATACTGGCGAACAATTTGTTCTGAGCGTTTTATTTTTGTTTCTACATACATAGAGTCGAAAGCACTTTTAAATTTTTCAGCATCAATATCATGTTGAGATAAAAACCTCGTCATCGACTCAACATCACGTAAGCGTCTACCTTGAGTATGTATCGCCTCAAAAAATATCGGGTGGATACGTTCTAGCTCACCCATCGTTTCTAGTGCATAGTATGCACGTGCATGTGCAGCCCAACCTCGGTTCAAAACTGCAGGCATACGATCAAAACTCACCTCAGCTGGCATAGTCTCTTTCCAGGAAGTAATAAAGGGCTCGAACTCGAAACAGTGGGGACACCCATACCAAAATATTTCAATTACCTCGACTTTACCTTCCTCAACATTTGTTGGAACAGCTGGGGAAATACGATGATAGTGCTTTCCTTCAATAAAGTTACTTATTTCAGGATGCTTGTGTCCATCTTCGGCATACACAAACTGTAATGATGTTATAGCTAGCATAAAAATAAATGCCGATAAAATAGTACGAATATTTTGCATAGTCTTATTAATGGTTTTGTATTTTCAAATAGACAAGGTATTGCTTAATTATTTTGACCTAAATTACAGATACTAGTTCTGCCGAATACACGGAAAGTTTACCGCCTATCCAGAAAATTCCTTACTTAAATTGAGAACTTTTTAATGTAGGCCTGCAATATATTCAGATACCGCATCGATTTCAGTATCGGTCAAATAGATTGCAATCTCTTTCATCATGTTCAAATTATCATCCGGTTGATAACGCGCACCGCTTCGGTACGCTCTTAACTGGGCTGCGGTATAAACAGCGTGTTGCCCCGCAAGTTGTGGGAATTTAGCCGGTGCATTTCCCGAGCCGTCGGGCGAATGACATGACATACATGCGGGTACACCAGTAGCAGGGTTTCCGCCACGGTAAATTCTTTCACCGATTAGATAATATTTTTCACCTTGAAATTCTTTATCAGCATCTGCATTGCCTTTATTAGGTTCTTGGCTAGCATAGAAAGCCGCTATATCTTGCATATCATGCTCAGATAAATTTTCTGCCTGTGGGTTCATTAAGGTGTTAATGCGAATTTTGTCTTTGAATAACTGCAATTGATCAATCAAGTATTTCTCGCCCTGACCTGCCAAATTGGGCCATGCTGGATTCGCGCTTACACCACTGACACCATGACACGCTACACATGGAGCTGCTTTTTGCTTACCAGCTTCAGCATCACCCGCTGCGTGAACTGCCGACGTAAATAAACCTGCAACATAAAATATGGCTATGGTTAGCAAACACGTTACTTTCTTCATGTGTGAATCCTTACTACAGAAATTTGATAATTGGTGAACTAATTATTCAGTATAAAACTTAGCATTAAGTATGATTTTTGTATTTGGCAGCCCGCTCGTTCTGGGCCGCTCAATGGTATAGCATAAGGCCCATGTGCCGCAAAATTTCCGCTATGCTCTTTCAGGCGTAATTGTTTAGCGCTACAGGGTTAAAATCTATCTTACTTACTGAATATCCACACAAATTTACCTCAAACAACCCTAGATTCTAGACCCATGAGCATGCTTCTCTCCAAAGCAAAATTCTTACGTAGCGCGTCTGCTGAGCAGGATTTCCCTGATGATATCGTTGCAGAAATTGCTTTTTGTGGCCGCTCAAATGCCGGCAAATCAAGCGCCATCAATACGCTATGCCGGCAAAATAATCTGGCCCGCACCAGTAAAACGCCGGGCCGCACACAGCTGATCAATTTTTTTAAATTGGATGGCGATACATGCCTCGTTGATCTGCCTGGTTATGGCTATGCAAAAGCACCTGCCAATGTTCAACAAAAATGGCAACAGCTTATGGAAAATTATTTAACCCACCGTCAAGCGCTTTGTGGTCTCGTGCTACTGATGGATATACGCCATCCACTTACGGAAATAGACTGGACCATGATCCACTGGACTCACCACTATCAATTACCTTTGTATATCTTGTTAACCAAAGCCGACAAGGTGAATCGTAACGACACAGCAAAAGCGATGACTTTGGTCAGCTCCAAACTTGAACAACATGAGTTCGACTGCGGATTACAAACCTTTTCTGCCACCAAACAAATTGGCGTAAACCAAGCGCAAAACAAAATTACTGATTGGCTAAACTCTGCCTTAACAAGCCAAGGATAACACTATGTTGCCTCACACTTCTGGGAATCGAAAAAAGAGCCCCGGTTGATACAACCGGGGCAATAATGACTCGGTTGGGGAGCCCGAGCCTATTGTCCCGCTAAGGGAGGGAAGCGGGTAACGCTATTGCGTTGTAATTTAGAGGCTGTTTCGGACTAAAAGTTCGCCTTGGAATGGTTAATTTTTGCTCGAACGCGAATACTAGAAACGTTGTTTTACCGTCACACCATAGGCGCTGGTATCTTCATCAGGAAGTGTAATGTTGTTATGAGAGTTTGAACGAAGATCATCTAAACCATCACCCTGATATACCTCAAATGAAAATAATCGCTGATTAGATTCATCGATTGAGGATGAAAACTCCTCAGGTCCCAATGTTGTGGGTGATAGTAAACGCTCATAAATATTGATCACCTTTTTTCTAAGCGTTAAATCAGGTGTCCATGAAAATGCATGCGATGGTATTGCTTTACTGCCTATTAAATCACCTTCATACGCAGAAATATCCAGCTTTAACTCTGGTTCTGCTGCGCTCGCAATATGCATAACTGAAGTGATGGATACCAAAGTTGCGAGTAAGATTGAAACTGTGATGATCTTCCTAATCATTCATTATTCCTAATTGAAACCTGTGCAGAATTCTAAAAACTATTTTGAAGTATCGTAATAAAGTGGAATTATATTTACGTAAATACGCGTTGCTCATAAGGTGAGATAAAAGGCGAGCGCAAATTGATAAATGGAACAACCTATTGTCATGCCTGATTCATCCATTTGGTAACTGACTGATTAAACAAAAACTTAAAAATTCATACGGTAAATACAGATAAGAATGAACTTGTTACTTAATGAGCCTCATCCCAATTACTACCTACCTCTGCA
>JBCCEI010000096.1:0-6974 GCA_039030355.1 Pseudomonadota bacterium
AAGTGCGGCAATCACAACAACCCACTATTAACTACGATGTTGTTGGGCCGGTGTGTGAGACAGGAGATTTTCTTGGTAAGGCTCGCGATTTATCTATTCAAGAAGATAGCGTACTCGCTGTGCATGCTGCTGGAGCTTATGGTTCAGTCATGTCGAGTAACTACAACACACGTCAGCGTGCTGCTGAAGTATTAGTAGATGGTGATCAAGCACATCTTATTAGAATGCGTGAAACGTTTGACCAGATGTTGGCTAACGAAATCATTCCAGATGGATAGAATTCTTGAACCTGAGCTCATGAATGACCCAGAGCAGGTTCAAGCATATAGTCATGCAGATTTTGGAGAAGCGCATCAATCTATCATCGAAAATTTTGCAAAAATTTTTCCAACTATATTTTCGGAATCTGGGCAATCAGTAAATGTTCTGGACTTGGGTTGTGGGTCAGGTGATGTCACTGTGCGTTTTGCTCAACGATATACAGAATGTCACATTGATGCCATTGATGGTGCGGCAGAAATGCTTAAACAAGCTGAAAAGTTAATTTCAATGCATGCGTTATCTCAACGAATTACTCTGCATTTGCAACAGTTACCAAATTGCACAATTGAAAAGAAAATGTATCAAACGATTTTTTCAAATAGCTTGCTGCATCATTTGTATGAACCACAGCATTTATGGTCAACGATTAAACAATATGCCTCAGCTGATACTGCAATTTATATTTGTGATTTATTCCGTCCAAACTCTGTGCAGCAAGCACAACAAATTGTTGATCAATATGCGAACAAGGAACCAGAAATTTTGCGAACAGACTTTTTTAACTCTTTATTAGCTGCCTTCACACCGAATGAGGTGCGCAATCAGCTTAGTATTGCGGAAATTAAGGGTCTTAATATCGACATAGTTAGCGATCGACATATGTTGATATATGGATTTATAGAGTAATTATTTATGCAAGACACCTACACATTACCAAGTGACAAGGCGTTAATTAACTTCTTTCAGCATGTTAAGAAGATTGCTGTTGTTGGATTATCGCCTAATGAAAATAGACCTAGTCATCGTGTGGCCCAACATATGCAATCATTTGGATTTGAAATAATTCCTGTGCGACCTGCAGTCGATGAAATTCTTGGAGCAAAAGCTTATGCTTCGCTTGCAGAAATACCTGTTACAGTTGATTTAGTGAATGTTTTTCGTGCACCTAAGTTCGTTGCAGAAATAACTGCACAATGTATAGACAAAAAAATCGGTGCATTGTGGCTACAAGAAGGAGTTGTAGATGTTGAAAGTGCAAACCAGGCTTATCAACATAACATTTTTACGGTGATGGATAAGTGCATCTATAAAGAGTATGTGCGTTTAATGAAGTAAGGTTTGTAATGCTCTAAAGAATATTCTTAATGAATCAGTTTAAAACAGTAATTTTTACTACCATAAAATATTAAATGTTATGCAATTTCGATTTGCAAAAATGCACGGATTAGGTAATGATTTCGTCGTCTTCGATGCTGTCAATCAAGACTTGCAACTTACGAGCGAAAAAATTCGTAAGATTGCAGATCGAAAATTAGGTGTAGGCTGCGATCAAGTTTTAATCATACATCCCGCTACGGATGCAGAAATTGATTTCAACTATCAAATCTACAACAGCAATGGAGAAGAAGTTGAACAATGCGGAAATGGTGCAAGGTGTATCGGAAAATTTTTAGCATTGAATGGATTAACCAATAAGACTTCGATAAACATCAAAACAATTAGTGGTGTATATCAAATCTATCTGCGTGAAGACGATATGGTTACTGTAAATATGGGCGCACCCATTTTTGAACCTGAAAAAATTCCTTTTTCAGCAGCAGCGTTGGCAACAAGTTACCAGCTTGATGTGGATGGCGAGCAAGTGAATATAGGAGCAGTTTCAATGGGTAATCCACATGCAGTATTACAGGTAGAAAATGTGGATGATGCACCCGTAGATATTTTAGGCCCCAAACTAGAGAAGCACTCGATGTTTCCAAACAAAGCCAACATAGGCTTTATGCAGGTGAAAAGCCCGCAACATATCGCTTTACGTGTTTTTGAAAGACATGTGGGTGAGACCAGTGCATGTGGCACCGGTGCATGTGCTGCTGTTGCAGTCGGACAAGCCCAAGGTTTGCTCGATAAAAATGTAACTGTAGATTTGCCTGGTGGAAGCTTGCAAATAGAGTGTGAAAATAGCGCCGCTCCAGTAATGATGACAGGACCGGCAGTAACTAGTTTTGAGGGGAGCCTTAATTTATGACGACACAGACCAAGCCTAAAGTATCTGCAAAAGTTTCAACACGCGATCGGGTTTCGGCACCAAAAACAAAAATTACAAGCGAACATGTAGCGCGTTATCTAAGAACGCATAGTGATTTTTTTATGCATCACTCAGAATTAATTGAGACGCTTGCTATACCACATGAGACTGGTGTTGCAGTTTCCTTAGTAGAACGCCAGGTTGAATTGCTGAGAAATAAGAATAAAGAGCTAGATCAGAAACTGCATCAACTTATTACTGTCGCTAAAGATAATGAAAAAGTCAGTCGTCGTCTGCACGCATTAACCCTTGGCCTTGTCTCCATTCGTGGATTTGATGAAACACTTGCAGGTATACAAGATCTAATCCATGCTGATTTTCCCGGTACCAAGGTGATGGTTCGTTTGTTTGATCTTTTACCTGAATGCGAAGTTAAGGATTGCGAAGCAATGGAGCCTGCTTTGCAAAAGTCCAAGCTTATTCAAGATTTGTTTTCTAGCCGTCGTCGCGGCATAGCATTTCTTACCAAGCGCCAAATCGATAATATATTCGATAATGAAAACGCGAAAAAACCAATTCGATCCGCTGCGGCCGTTGCACTAAAGAAAAAGCATCAACTCGGTGTATTATTTTTGGGCAGCACAGATGCAAACCGTTTTCAAAGTGGAATGGGTACGTTGTTTTTAGGAAATTTGGGTGAAATTGTTGGCGCAAAACTACAGCAGTTTGCTCCTACTGCAACTTAAATATTATAAATTGTCTGTATTCGAAAGAGTTTGCACTCTTAGTCTTAAATTTAAATCAAAAAATAACCAGTAAACCTTCAATACATAACTTTTATCAGTAAAACTCGCACAAAAGTTATACAAATCTGTGTGTTAATGATAACGTTACATCACTAAAGCAACTTTGGTTCAGCCTATGGCGGTAGTAAGCAGTCCTGAAGTAGGGCAACAGGCTACGGAAAAACTTTTTCAGCGTTATTTGCGTTATCTTCAAGATGAACGCAGGTACTCTCCAGCTACATTAGATAGCTATCAACGCGATCTTCAACAATTTATCGAATTTATCAATGCAATTAATGTGCACGATTGTTGTGATGTCGATAGCACGCATGTGCGTAATTATGCTGGTTCGCGCAGACGACGTGGCGTTTCAGCGAGAAGTTTGCATCGTTCTTTAAGTGCCATTCGCGGGTTTTATACTTTTCTACAGCGTGAACAATTAATTGAAAACAATCCAGTGGCAGATGTTACTGGCCCAAGTGTGCAAAAAAAGCTTCCAAATTTATTAGATGTTGATGAAATAAATCGCTTATTAAATCAAGGCCCACAAAATCCTCTTAAATTACGTGATGTCGCGATGACTGAGTTGATGTATTCATCCGGTTTACGTTTAGCAGAAATGGTGGATTTAAACATTGATGCGATTGATCTTAAGCAACAACAATTGCGTGTGATTGGTAAAGGTAACAAAACACGTTATCTGCCCATCGGCAGTAACGCATGCAAGGCAATCAAGCGATGGCTGGAATCCCGTTCCAATATTGTTGCTGAGGGTGAAGTGGCGGTGTTTGTAAATAACCGTGGTAAACGTTTATCACCACGTGCGGTGCAACAACGCATGGCATTACTCGGCAGAGAACAAGGACTTGATAAACATGTACATCCGCATATGTTGAGACATTCGTTTGCAAGTCATTTATTAGAATCAAGCGGCGACTTGCGTGCCGTACAGGAAATGCTAGGCCACGCAGATATCAGCACCACACAAGTTTATACTCATCTCGATTTTCAGCACCTAGCTCAAGTTTATGATCAGGCACACCCGCGTGCCAAAAAATCGTTACAAGATGATATAGAAAATGATATGACCGATCATTCTTTCCTGAAAGACGAATAAACCTCATAAAACGTCTCGTTTTAGTCCATCTTGAATTCTATCGCCTCCCTTGAAAATGGGTTATGGCACACCCATGTAGAATAAATGAAAATGCACATCCAACTATTAAATTCATTTCGCCACCTATACAGATAAGAGAACAAGTACTATGACTACGATTGTCTCGATGCGCCGTAATGGCAAAGTTGCCTTAGGCGGTGATGGCCAAGTCTCGCTGGGCAACACAATAATGAAAGGCAACGCGCGAAAAATTCGCCGTCTTTATAATGACAAAGTCATAGCCGGTTTCGCGGGTGGTACGGCAGATGCGTTCACGCTGTTTGAACGCTTTGAAACCAAGCTAGAACAACATAACGGACAACTCACGCGTTCTGCAGTTGAACTTGCTAAAGATTGGCGTACTGATCGTATGTTACGCAGGCTTGAAGCACTACTCGCAGTTGCAGATAAAGAAACGTCATTAATCATTTCTGGAAATGGTGACGTCATAGAACCTGAAGATTCGCTTGTCGCAATTGGATCGGGCGGGCCGTTTGCACAGGCTGCAGCACGTGCGCTGTATGAAAACACAGAATTAGAAGCAAAAGATATAGTAGAAAAATCTTTAAACATTGCTGCAAACATTTGTATTTACACCAACACAAGTATTTCTATAGAAGAGTTATAAGCTCAAATTTCTATAAACCCACTGAGAGACAAAAAACATTCCATGTCAAACATGACACCACGCGAAATCGTCCAAGAACTAGATAAACATATTGTCGGCCAAGATGAAGCTAAACGCGCTGTAGCAATTGCACTGCGTAACCGTTGGCGCCGTCAGCAACTACCCGAAGAGTTACGCGTAGAAGTGACACCGAAAAACATTTTAATGATTGGGCCAACCGGAGTCGGTAAAACAGAAATAGCGCGCCGTTTGGCAAAACTTGCCAATGCTCCATTTATTAAAGTTGAAGCGACCAAATTTACTGAAGTTGGTTACGTGGGTAAGGAAGTTGACTCGATTATTCGTGATCTAGTAGATAGTGCGATTAAAATGACGCGTGAAACGGAGATGGAAAAAGTGCGCTTTCGTGCTGAGGAAGCTGCTGAAGAACGCATCCTTGATATTTTAGTACCATCACGTGTGGATCCTTTAGCTGAAGATAAGCCAGATCCAAATAATGATACACGCCAAAAGTTTCGCAAAAAACTACGTGAAGGTGATCTCAACGATACTGAAATTGAAATTGATCTTGCTGCAACACCTGTAGGGGTTGAGATCATGACACCACCTGGAATGGAGGAAATGGCCAGTCAACTAACCGGCATGTTTCAAAATCTCAATACAGGTAAAACCAAAACGCGAAAAATGCGCATTGAAGATGCAATGAAAGCCTTAACGGATGAAGAGGCACACAAGCTCGTTAACGAAGATGAGCTTAAAGCTAAAGCGCTCGAAAACGTGGAGCAAAATGGCATCGTATTTTTAGATGAAATTGATAAAGTCGCCAAAAGTGGGCAAACCAGTGGTGCGGATGTTTCGCGTGAAGGTGTGCAACGAGATTTATTGCCACTCGTAGAAGGCTGCACCATCAACACTAAGTACGGTATTGTAAAAACCGACCATATTTTATTTATTGCCTCAGGTGCATTTCATGTATCTAAGCCTTCAGATTTAATTCCAGAATTACAAGGTCGTTTACCAATTCGTGTCGAACTTAAAGCACTATCCGTTGATGATTTTGTACGTATTTTGACAGAACCCGATGCGTCATTGACAGAGCAATACACAGCATTAATGGATACAGAAGGTGTAACACTTAATTTTGCAGATGATGGTGTGCACAAGATTGCCCAAGTTGCCCATAATGTAAATGAATCTAGCGAAAATATCGGCGCACGCCGTTTGCATACCGTAATGGAAAGGTTGTTGGAAAATATTTCGTACACCGCGCCAGATGAAAGCGGCAAAGCATTCACTGTTGATGCAAACTATGTAGATGACAATATCGGCGAGTTAGTGAAAGATGAAGATCTCAGTAAATATATACTTTAAAGGAATACACTTTGGCAATTGCAGTACCCACTAAAATCGAGCTACATCAAAAATCTAGATTTTTAGAAATCGAATTTGATGATGGCAAGCACTACGAATTGTCATGTGAATACTTACGCACGCATTCACCCTCTGCAGAAGTGCAAGGCCATGGCCCAGGGCAAGAAGTGCTACAAGTGGGCAAAGAAGATGTGAATATTACTGCAATAGAACCTGTAGGAAATTACGCAGTGGTGTTGGTGTTTGATGACAATCATAACTCAGGCATATTTTCCTGGGATCATCTGTATGAATTGGGTAGAGACAAGGAAGAAAACTGGGCGCGATACTTAAAGCGTTTGGAAGAAGCAGGATATGAGCGCAAGGATGCGTGAATATAAAGCGCATCAGGGATGATGCAACAGACTAAAGTCAGATGATTTTAAAATGTCCGCTTACGGCCAATAGCAGGCATTATGACTACGATGATAGTTAAAACCTTAAACAAAATTCTATAGCTTTATTGGATAAACCTTAAAGGATTTAGAACCCTTTTCATTTACCACTCTGTAAATATGTAATGATTCACAAACATTAATTTCCCAGGCATAGTCAAATAGACCAGGCTCTATATTTAAGATTTTAATTTCTTCTTTAGTGTCAAACTGGAACTTGAATCCGTCTCCTTTATTAGCTGCGACAGTGCATGAGACCTTGGTACCAAGATTTGAGGACTCACTGTAGCAGAAGTCTCTAACATTAGTGTCA
>JBCCEI010000097.1:0-6938 GCA_039030355.1 Pseudomonadota bacterium
GGAATATCATCCTGATCACGAAAAGGGGTATGCAAATAATATAAACGCGGCTCAAGCGTTTGAATATGCCCTGCTCGTTTTAAATTCTTTTCAAAAATGAGGCCCGCATCCAAATGTGCGCTTGGCAAGCTACGAGATGGGTTGTCATCCAATCCATCGCGTCGATTTAAATCATATTCTGTGTGTGTTAGTCGTGCACCTGGCCGAATGAAATATCCACTACTCTCAAATGGTCGTTCGAGTTCAATACCTAAATGCAATCGGTCACCATCAATTCTATCATCGTGTTCAAACTGCACCCATTCAGTTTCTGAATTGAAGTCAAAACCACCGAGTAAATTATAATAATTACTATCAAGCTTAAGTTGTGGCACGCGTTTAAAAGGTTCATCTTCATTTGGCAAGCTTTCATCAACTACTTGGAAACTTTGCGCACGTGCTAAAAAGCTCCAATGTTCCGTGTCATAATTTATATCACCGCGACGTTCAAGATATTGTGTGCTGGTAATGCCAAGCGCATCGCCCAAGTCCTCAAAATAGTTTTCATCAGAAGCATTGTTATATAAAAGATCAAGCTGTAAGTTTGGAGTGAACTGGCTGAGGTGATCAAAACTCACTAAATAACGATCATCTTTAAATTCACTATCATCCAAATACTCTAGACCAAATTGCCCAAAACTTTTTTTGTTTAAATAACGGAATTGTGATTTTAGTTGCAAGCCACGGTCAGTTAACAAGCGTGGAGCAAAGATGGCGTCTTTATTAGGGGAGAAATTCCAATACCATGGCGTTTCTAATTCAAAACCAGAGTCGTTAGAATTACCAATAGTTGGTGTCAAGAATCCGGATTTACGGCGATCATCAATTGGAAAACGTATCCATGGCGTATAAAAAATTGGTACGCCTTTAAATTTCACGGTGACATTTCGACCAATGCCATCGCCAGTGGCTTTATTTAAATCAACTTCATCTGCAGTAAGCTCCCAGGAGCGATCATCTTCTTCACACGTGGTGTAACTTGTGTTTTCAAAGCGAACAAATTCTGCAGAAGAGCGCTCAATTGTTTTTGCTTCGCCGCGCGCATGTAATGGTTTATAAACATAACGTGCATTTTCTGATTTTGCATAATCGGTTTCTAAGTTCAGTTCCGCTTTTTGACTTTCAATGATAAGTTGTTGGTCTTCGGCGCGTACATTTCCGCTTGCGCTAACGTTCTTATTTTTATCATCATATTCGAGCTTATCGGCATCTACTTTTTGTGGGCCGCGTGTCATTTGCACTGTACCCTCAAGGGTTGCGATGCCGCTTTCGTCGCGTTTTGCCTGATCTGCTGTAAACTCTGCAGGAGTATTGGGGTCCAAATCTATAACTTGCTGACTAGATTCGGTTATGGCCGCATCGCCACACAAACCATATGGATTGCCCTCAGCAAGACTTGCGATTGGCGACAGTGTGCATGCCAACCCAAATATAGACACACATAGCTTACTTAAGGCTTTATTCAACACAGAATATAGTAGAGTTAGGATTGCTAAATTGGGTTAGAAGTCGTTTTTATTATATGGCTTTTAAGCGGATATATTGTAACAGTTTTAAGGTGGCCAGCATTGTCTGATTCTGAAATTCAATTGATAAAACCCAACAATGCTCCCAAGCAGCTTATTGGGAGCATTGCTGCAATTGTGATCACTATTATGGTGGTTGGCTTGTTATTCTTGTTTCAAAAAGGGCCGCAAGCCAAGCTAGAAGAGTTACCGCCTCTTAAGGTTTTATTGCATGAAGTGCATCGTCAAGATGTTTTGCCAACTGAATCATTAACAGGGCGTTTACAACCTGTAAAAACTGCACAACTTAAATTTGAGGTTCAAGGAAGAGTGCAACAGCGTATGTTAGAGCCTGGCACGCAAGTACAACAAGGTGATGAGATCTTAAAGTTAGATGCGAAAGATCTGCAAGATCAATTAACACAGGCACAATCCCAATTTGATATCGAACGTGCTGGCATTCTTCGTGATCAACGAATGCTTAAACTTGCAAAACAAAATTTACAACTTCAAAAAGCTGAAGTACAAAGATATGAAAAACTTAATAATGATTCTTTGATTTCTGCTTCGCAACTGGATGCAGCACGGCAACAGATGTTGTCGCTTGATTCACAAGTTTCAGAATTACAGTATAAGGTTTCCACTTCCAAAGCGCGTTTATCTTTGAAAGAAGCAGAGCGTGATGTGGCAAAACGAAATCTTGAACGTGCAACTTTGATTGCGCCATTTTCCGGATATGTAAATGAAATCACCGCAGAGGTGGGTGATTTTGTTACGGCAAACCAAATCGTTGCAACGACTGTAGACACAAGTTCACTTGATTTACATCTAGATGTGCGTGGTGATGTAGTTTCTGCATTGCGTCTTAATCAAGATGTGGATGTGATCGTTAGCTCGAAAGTCATCCCAGGAAAATTGATTGCATTGCAACCTGACCCCAATATTTCGACAAATACTCATGCGATAAGAATTCGCTTATCGGGAAATGATGTTCAATCTGGAATGCTAGCCAGCGCAGATCTGCCCTTAGGGGAGCGTGCGGATGTCATTACTGTTCCTGTGTCAGCAGTATCAACCATTGCAGGAGAAAGTTTTGTCTATGCTTTTTTTGATGATTCGTTAAAGAAAATTACTGTCGATCTCTCAAGCCGTGTAGGAAGTGAATACATTGTTTCATCAGGTTTGCAAGCGGGCACAAAAATTGTTGCGCGTGATGTAGCCGGTCTTAAAGATGGGCAGCGTGTGATCACTGATCCAAACTAAATGTAAATTATTTATTGAAGGTCATTTCTGTGGGGATCATTAATTTCTCAATAAAAAACCCCCTGGTCGTTAATCTTTTTCTGGTCCTCATCATTGTGTTAGGTGTCATTTCTTGGCGTAGCATGCCGCAAGAAATGTTTCCTGTGGTAGAAATTGACAAAGTTCGTATCACGACAGAGTTTGAAGGTGCGCCACCTGAAGAAGTGGAGTCACAAGTTACGATACCAATAGAAGAAGAACTTGATCTACTTTCTGATATTGATGTAGTGAGTTCAGAGAGTAATGAAGGTGTCTCAAAAATTATTATAGACCTCAAGCCCGATGCAGACATTGATGATTTTGTAAGGGATGTACGTTCAACGGTTGATGCGATTACTGATTTGCCAGAAGAATCAGAGCGACCAAATATTACGCGCCTTAAAACACGTTTTCCGGTCATCAGCATGGCAGTTTATGGTGATGTCTCTACTGGAACACTGGCCACGGCGGCCAAAGACATCAAAACCCGTATGCAACAAATAGATGGGGTTGCGAGCGTAAGTATCGCGGGCGAGCGTGAGTGGGAGCTATGGATAGAAGTAAATCCGTTTGCGATGTCGGCTCGTGATGTTTCCCTTTCGCAAGTTATAACAGCATTGCGAAATAACCTACGTGATCTTCCTGGTGGTTCATTAAAAGCATCAGAAGGCGACATTCTTTTGCGTGGCAAAGGTGTGGCACCAAATGTAGATGCCACTAAAAAGATTGCCCTGCGGAGTCAAATGGATGGTGGCCAACTGATATTAAAAGAAGTGGCCAATGTTCAGCTAAGATTGGAAGAAACAAAAACATTAGGGCGCTTTAATAAAAAGCCTTCGATTAATCTCACTGTAACTAAAACTGCAAAAGCATCTACTATTGAAGTATCTGAACGTGTGCGTGAACTAGCTGCAGCATTGGAAAAAGAATTGCCCGCTGGAATAGAAGTTGGCTTATTTAGCGATCTTTCAATTTATGTAAAAACACGTTTAGAAACTTTAAAGTCTTCGGGTGCAATTGGATTAGCGTTAGTTTTGCTCTCACTTTATTTGTTTTTGAACTTTAGGGTTGCTGCTATTACAGCACTAGGAATTCCGGTCTCTTTTTTGGTTGCGGTCATCATCATTCATTATCTTGGTTACACCATCAACATGGTTTCTATGTTTGCGTTTTTAATTGCATTGGGCATGATTGTCGATGATGCGATTATCGTTACAGAAAATTCCTATCGCCATATGGAAAATGGTATGCAGGCTACAGCAGCTGCCAAGCGTGGTGCATATGAAGTGTTTTGGCCGGTTACGGCCTCAACCTGTACAACGGTTGCAGCATTTCTGCCAATGTTTGGCGTTTCTGGAACGCTAGGATTGTTTATTCAAGTAATACCGGTTGTGGTAACAGCTTCTTTAGTTGGCTCATTGATTGAAGCATTTGTTGTTTTGCCTTCTCACTCGGCAGAGCTATTGCGTGTAACCAAAAAGAAAAAGCGTACCCGAATCAATTGGCAAAAATGGTTAGATAGATATGCACAAGTGATTAAGTATGCATTACATAACCGCTACTTTATCTCAGCTGCAACCATTGGCGTGTTAAGTATTGTGCTCGTGTTTTCAAAGTTATATATGCCATACAACCAGTTTGGCGATGTAGAAATAGGTCAATTTCTAGTTAATATCGAAGCACCAAATACATACAGTATTGAAGACACGACACAATTAGCTGTCCAAATTGAAGATAAAATGGATGCCGTCTTTAAAGAAAACGAATTAGATACATTGTTAACCAATGTAGGCGTAACACTGATCGATTTCAATCGCTACAAACTGGGAAGTAATTATATTCAATTTGTGGTGGACTTAAAAAAACCAAAACCGCAAGGTTTTGTTGAACAGTTTGTAAGTCCAATTGTAAATCTAAAGTTAACCGAACAACGTGGTGTACGAGAACGTAATACAGAGGAAATTTTAAATGAAGTACGCCTAAGTGTAGCCAACATGCCAGGTATTCAACGTTTTTCAATTTTGCGACCACAAGGTGGCCCTGCAGGTTCTGATATAGAAGTTGGTATTGTAGGTAAAGAAACAGAAAAATTACTTTCTTTATCTGGTGAAGTGGTGACGTTCTTGCGTCGTGTTCCTGGTGTACGTGATGTACGACAAGACCTCGAGCCTGGCAAACTTGAATATCAGTACACCATCAATTCACGAGGCCGTGAATTGGGCCTGACACAGACCCAAATTGCCGATGCTGTTAGAACGGGCTATCTCGGCCTAGAGGTGATGCAGGTGAATTGGAAATCAGATCGCTATCCAGTGCGAGTGATCTATCCAGATTCAATTCGCGAAGATGGTGCAGGTTTAAATCGTTTGCCGATAACTCTTGAAAATGGTGGCACAGTGTATTTAGGTGAAGTGGCAGATATTCAACTTGGTCGTGGACTTGGGGTTGTTCAGCGTCGAGATTCAAAGCGGTTATCGCTCATTACCGCAGAGGTGGATGCAGATATGATTACGCCACTAGAAGTGACCGAACTATTAGAAGAAGAATTTAAAACTTTAAGTGATGATCATTATGGTTATTCACTTATGTTTCTTGGCGAGAAAAAAGAGGCGCAAGATTCATTTAATGATATAGGCAAAATGCTTATTATTGCGCTAGCCATCATCTTTTTTATTCTTGCTGCTTTGTTTAAATCAGTACTGGATCCATTCGTAATTATGTTCGCGATTCCGTTTGCAATTGTCGGTGTCATTGTGGGGCATATTATTTTTAGCTATAACTTACAGTTTTTGTCTATGATTGGTTTTTTAGCGTTAACTGGAATTGTGGTGAATGACTCGTTGATACTCATCGATTTCGCAAAAAAACGCATGGCAGATGGCATGGATTGTTTAACAGCGCTGGTTGAAGCGGGGCGTGTACGTATTCGTCCAATTTTGTTAACTACGGTTACTACATTCCTAGGAATTTCACCTTTAATCTTTTTTGCTAGTGGCCAAACCGCATTTTTGTCACCTATGGCTGTGAGTTTGGGATTTGGTTTAATCTTTGCAACGATATTAATTCTGATCGTCTTGCCATGTTTTTATATGATTGCTGATGATTTACGAAGTTATACTAGAACAAGAATTCAAACATATAAAACAACTCATGCTTAAGAACTTGGAGAAGTGATGAGAGAGTATATTAGTGATATCGCATTTTCAGATACGGTAAAAAAAATTCAAGAGAAAAAAGAGTCGCGTTCTATTTATGCAAACATAGAGCAACGTGGCAGCTGGGAAAATACGGTTACACATCAACTTAGAGATTTCATTGCAGAGCGCGATTCTTTCTATATGGCTACAGTTAATAGCGAAGGACAGCCCTATATTCAACATCGAGGTGGCCCTAAAGGCTTTTTAAAAGTAATTGATAGTCGCACACTCGGTTTTGCCGACTTTTCTGGGAATAGACAATACATCTCGTATGGAAATGTAGAGGACAACAATAAAGTATGTCTATTTTTTATGGATTATCCCAATAGGGCACGCATCAAACTTTGGGGTACCGCTGAAATAAAAGAAGATGATGAAAGTTTAATTAAGCAACTTTCACTGTCTGATTACAAAGCGCAAGTGGAGCGAGTCTATATCATTCATATAGAAGCTTGGGATAGAAATTGTCCTCAGCACATTGTCCCTCGTTTTACGAAGGAGGAGATTGATGATCTGGAAATTTGTCCAAGCTGCGAACCTGCAGAAGAGTAGTTAAGAGAGTGAAAATTTTCTTAACCAGAAAATTGAACATGCTTTATATTCTGAAAGGACAACAATATTAAAATTGACTGGCTTACTACGTTACTGACCACTTTACTGATAGCAACGTTGCTAGCCTTCTTCACCGGTATTTTCCCGTATCCTTATGGGTGGATTGTTCTTACAATTTTACTCATTGCTAGACTTACCGCTAAAAATAGAAAAAATGACCGCTAGCGACCTAAGTGTGAGCACGGGACGTGCGAATATGAGTTGCAACATCCATGTTGCAACTCAAATTCGCCCATCCATGGGCTCACAAAATTGCCGAAAGCGGCCATTTCAATTTATTTTACTTTAATCAAAAAAAACAACC
>JBCCEI010000098.1:0-6810 GCA_039030355.1 Pseudomonadota bacterium
CGGTTGCGTCTTGGAAAGTGTCCGGGCGAAGGTGATGAACCAATTGGAAATTCAGAGACGATGAGGCCGCGTTGTGAAATTTCTTCTGCTAGCTGGCGATGTTCTGCTGGATAAACTCGGTCCAAACCACAGGCAGCGACTGCAATCGTGCTGCCTATAGCTGATTGCAATGCACCACGATGTGCTGCGCCATCTACACCACTTGCCAAACCACTGGTGATGACTAAACCACAATTCGCCAAACGATGGGCAAAGCATGTGGCGCTTTCTTTCCCTTGTGAACTTGCACTGCGACTACCTACCATGCCCAGCTGCGGTTCAGACAATAAAGTTTGTGCATGTTCGGGTTTACCTAAAACATATAAAACATGAGGTGGATCAGAAATTTGTTTTAAAAGTTCTGGGTAAGCAGGATCATTAATTGTTATGAGATGATGGTTTTCATGTTCCAACCAGGCAAGATCTCGTTCTATTTCTTTGTTGTCTAGATTCTGAATGCCGGCAATAATTTTTTTATTGATACCAAGTGACTGCAGTTCATTTTGATTTGCAGTAAGCACAGCCTCAGGTGTTTTAAAATGTGTAATTAGTTTATGTAGTGTAACTGGCCCAAGGTTTTTCACATGGGTCAGTGAGAGCCAAGCTTGAATTTCTTGCATGTGTCGTACCTGCTTAAAAGTGTTCCCCGAATAGATTTTAACGGGTTAGGCAGGTAAACGAAATGAAACCCCTATAGCATAAGTTTTAGGGGTTTGAAGATTAGTGTAATAGGTAAAGTTGTAAGCTAGGGGCTTGTGGCCGAGTCGCCAACTTGAATGGAACGCCTGGTTTCCATCACAAGTGCATAGCTCACTTTTTCAAAAGTTCGAAATACCATTGCGCGGCCTGCATTCTCTTCCGGTAGTTCAACATCAACCAACGTACCCGGTTTTTCAAATGGGTCAGCAACAATGCGACCTGCTTGGTTAATATCCAAAACATGGCCTTTCTTGATGCCGTTGCGCTCACCGACACTTAAAGTGATGACTTGAAAAGTACCTACCTGACTGATCGCATCAAATAATGAAATGACATAACCTTCTGTGCCAGCAGGCGGTGCTTGGGGTACAAACTCCGTATCGACTTCTCCAAAGTTTACTGGTAACAAACGATCGCCACGTAATGCTTCGCGCTTCGTTTGGGTCAAATCAAATGTAGCCGGGTCTTCCGAGCGTATCACCTCACCATCGCCAACGATGATGGCTTCAAACCCAAGCAGCTCGTCTGTTTTAGGGTCATGCAAAGCTTCGCCTTTTCGGAATACAGTGTATTCACCTTGCGGATCACCATTGAAGCCGCGTGCATACACACGGTCGCCTGCACCAAAAGCAAGCCTTTCTTCAATCGAACTTAAAATATAAGGTGCACTATCCAGTGTTTCTTCATCCACTACACGAGGACGGATAATAAATTGTTGAATTGCTGGAATGGCAATTCCATAGGTTTCTGCATCAATATCTGTACCACGCAATTTTGGTGAAAGGCGCGTTATGCGCGGGCCATCACCCACTGTTAGATAAGGTTTACCACCAACATAAAAAATTGAAAGTACATCACCTGGATAGATTAAATGTGGGTTATTTATTTGCGGATTGAGGTACCAGATTTCCGGCCAGTACCAAGGTTCTACTAAATAGTGGTTGGAAATGTCCCAAAGTGTATCACCTTGTTTAACGGTATATTGCTCAGGAGCAGACGCCTTAAACTCAACATCATGCTCTTGTGGTGATACAGGCAAGTCTTCTAAACGAGGCTCTCCATCACCTTCTGTACCAGCAACTTCAACTGCAGGCTCACCTACCTCTACATCAGCATCTGCTGAGGATTCCTCCACTTCTGAAGTAGTGGTACAAGCCGAGATGAGTAAAACCAAAACACCTGCCAAAAAATGGCTATAAAGCTGTGTTTTGAAGGTGCCGTGATGGTTGAATTTCCCCAGCATAGTAATCCTTATCCGTTGTTATTGACGTTTTTTTGCTAAACTGTTCAGCAATACTTTTATACTAGTGTATGCCCCTACTAAGTCAAAGGTTGTCTCATAGGGAAGCTAATAAACGCGAGCTTAAAAGACAATACTAAATTAATTTATATCTATTGTGTAACTTAATGGCGCTTCTACAAATTTTACACTTTCCAGACCCCAGGTTGAGGAAAAAAGCATTGCCAGTCGATGAGGTGAACGATCAGGTCCGACAAACGGTGAGGGATATGTTCGAAACCATGTATGACGCCCCAGGCATCGGTTTAGCGGCAACGCAGGTGAATCTACAGCAACAAATCATCGTCATCGACGTATCGGAAGATAAAACCGTACCTTTGTGCCTGATTAATCCAGAGATTATCGCAAAAGACGGTGAGGAAGAAATGCAAGAAGGATGTTTGTCCGTACCGGGCATATTTGAAAATGTACAGCGCTTTGAAAATATCACGGTAAAAGCACTGAACGAAGATGGCGAAGTATTTAAATTAGATGCGGATGGATTACTCGCAGTGTGTATTCAGCACGAAATGGATCACTTAGATGGTAAGTTGTTTGTTGATTATTTATCGCCGTTAAAAATGCAGCGCATAAAAAAGAAAATGCTAAAACTTAAAAAGCATGACGCTACAGAGACCGAACCTGCGCCACAATCTGCCAGCATAATTTAATAGCGATTTAGTCCGCGGTTAAATAGCTGCTGACATGCGAATTTCATACCGATGCTCCTTCATACTTCAATCTGTTTAACTAAATTGAATTAAACAATGAGCGAACCACTGAAAATTATTTTTGCCGGCACACCCGAATTTGCTGCTACAGCTTTAGCTGCTTGTTTAGCTAGCAAACATGAAGTGCTCGCAGTATTCACACAGCCTGATCGCCCCGCTGGACGCGGGCGTAAAGTTAAATTTGGTCCTGTAAAGCAACTCGCAGTGGATGCGGGAATTCCAGTTTATCAACCACAACGACTCGAAGCAGAACAATTTAAGCAGTTAGAAAAATTAAATGCTGATGTGATGCTGGTAAGTGCGTATGGTTTGTTACTTCCCAAAAGTGTTTTAGACATACCTATACTTGGCTGCATTAATATCCACGCCTCTTTATTGCCTAAATGGCGCGGTTCTGCACCCATACAACGTGCAATCATCGCGGGAGATCAGCAAAGTGGCATTAGTATCATGCAAATGGTTGAAGAGCTTGATGCAGGGCCGGTTCTAAAAACATTCGCATGTGAAATTGCAGCGGATGACACAGGTTCTAGTTTGCATGACCGTTTGGCAAAATTAGCTGCGAGAGAAATTGAAGATGTTTTATATCAAGTGCAAGCAGGAGAACTTAGCACCATTCCCCAAGATCATGCGCAATCGAGTTATGCCCACAAGCTAACAAAACAAGAAGCCAATATTGATTGGAATGAAGATGCGTATTTAATTGAACGTAAAATACGTGCGTTTAATGCATGGCCTGTTGCATATACTTTTTTAAATGACCAACGCATTCGTGTATGGAGTGCCGATGTTGTACAAATAGAACATGATATGTCACCTGGTTGCGTTATTTCTACAGACAAAAAAGGTGTGCTAGTTGCGACTGGGCAAGGCGCTGTAAATTTTATTTCCATCCAGCTCGCCGGTGGTAAAGTCATCAGTGCGCAAGACTTTATCAATAGCCATGACTTGGTAGGACAACGGTTTAGTCCAGAGTCAATAATTAAGGATTTACGAGCTTCTGCATGAATAAATCATTATCAAAAGCACTTTGTTTGATTTTTCTATCATTGGCAATGAATTTTGGCACTATTGTATCTGCGAAAAATAGTGCGATTGAGGTTAACTATTTCAACATTGCTGAAAATAATAATGAACTTCGATTAGACGCAGAAATAATTTATGAATTGAATAGCGAAGTCAGAGAAGCATTAATAAATGGTATTTCGTTGATGTTTCAAGTCGAGGTGCAAGTCATTACTGAAAAAAATTGGCGATGGGATAAAGTTGTTTCATCTGTTGTTAAAACGTACGTATTAAGATATCACGCACTAAGCAAACAGTATGTTTTAGAAAGCCTTGAAACCGGTGATAGTGATAGCTACCCAGATTTGCAATCCGTTTTAGCACAGCAAGGCCGTGTTTCAGCTATGTATATTGCGGAAACGGAGTACTTAAAAGATCAAGAAAATTATATAGTACAGTTACGCGCAAGAATGTTGAGCAACAAATTACCCTTGCCATTGAGAATGAAAAGTTACTTTTCTCCAAAATGGCGTTTAAGCAGTGGGTGGTATAAATGGCCACTGTAACGAAATCTACAACAACAAAAAATTCTGAAGAAAATATGTCGGCAGAAAAACCGACAATTTTACGTATCTGGCCCATTCTTTTATTGTTTGCCATGCTAATGGGTTCTTTGTATTTGTTAGCTGGCGCCACACGCAGTGAAACTAGTTTTGAGCAACTACATTATTGGTTATTTCCTTTTAATGTTTTATTGCTCGGTATATTTTTAGTTCTTATCATACTTAATGTGTATCGTCTCGGCATGCAGGTGCTCAAGCGTCAACCAGGTTCACGCTTAACATTACGTCTGCTACTTATGTTTGTGTTATTGGCCATCGTCCCCGTTGGCATCGTCTATTCATTTTCAATATGGTTGATACAAGAAGGTGTAGATAGTTGGTTTGATGCAGATGTTGAACAAGCATTGCAAGACTCAGTTGACCTGAGTCGATCATCGTTGGATTTGCACATGCGTAAACTACGGCAACAAACCGAACCAATGGTGAGGGAACTTGCGCGCACTACACCCTTAGACGCACCATTTGTAATCAATGATTTAATGCGACGAAGCGGCGCAGTTGAAATTGTTTTGTTTAATAACAGCAGCCGAATTATTGCATCAGGTGGTGAAGTTGGCTCTGCAGTAGTTCCGCGCCTGCCGGGTGAGACCGTTATGCGTCTTGTAGGCCAAGGAGAAACATATGTGGGTCTTGATCCAATAAAAGACACAGGCTTGCATGTGCGTCTAGTTTTTCCACTTAGTACCAATCGCGTGACAGCAGAAACTCGCATGGTGCAAGTGCTTTATCCAATCTCCGATCGTATAAGTGATTTAGCGCTAAGTGTGCAAGAAGGCTTTGGAAAATATAATGAGTTGGTTTATTTACGCAAACCACTCAAACAAAATTTTGCATTAATTATTACGCTAGTACTTTTACTTGGTATTTTATTTGCAGTTTGGGCGGCATTTTTTTCTGCACGTAGACTAGTGGCGCCGATTAAAGATCTTGCACAAGGTACTAAAGCAGTTGCAGAGGGCCAGTACCATAAAAAAATTCCAGTGGAACGTAATGATGACTTGGGAATGTTAGTCGCTTCATTTAATCAGATGACTGAGCGCCTTTCATTAGCGCGTGATAAAGCGAAACTAAGTCAACGTTTAATCGATAGTCAGCGACTTTATCTGCAAACCATTTTAGAGAACCTTTCTTCTGGAGTGATCAGTTTAGATGATAATTTAGTGATTAAAACTGCAAATGTAACCGCCTCACAGATCTTAACTATTGATGTGAATGAATATGTAGGGCGTGATATTGCACAGTTATCAATGGTAAACGAAAATTTAAAAAGCTTTTGCGATCAAATTGTGCCCATGGTGCAGGGCAATACTCCCAAATGGCAAACTGAAATTAAATTATTAGCACAGAATCAAAATAAGACTTTAATGTGTCGTGGAGTAATGCTCCCCGATGACACAAACCAATCCGGCGGGTACGCATTAGTATTTGATGACATAACTGAATTAATCAATGCACAACGTGATTCGGCTTGGGGCGAAGTTGCTCGCCGCTTGGCGCATGAAATTAAAAATCCATTAACCCCTATTCAATTATCAGCAGAGCGTTTACAAAGAAAAATTTTGCCTGAGTTAAATGAACATGATGGTAGTATTTTAGATAGGGCGACTGCGACAATTGTGCAGCAGGTGGAGTCAATGAAGGAGATGGTCAATGATTTTGCAGACTATGCACGTGCACCGCAAATTGAAAAAGGCCCAGTTGATTTAAATAAATTAATTGCAGAAGTTGTTGAGCTCTATCAAACCAATACACAAAAATTCTCGGTGCTCACGTCATTAGATGAATTTCCTCCATTAATTATGGGTGATAGCACTCGTCTGCGTCAGCTTATGCACAATTTAATTAAAAACGCTATTGAAGCGATGGCAGAAGACGCTGCTATACATAAACAGGTTCAAATTACAACGCGTTGTTTTGAGATTAGCGGCGTACCATTTGTTAGTTTAGTCGTTGTTGATGATGGACCGGGTTTTCCAGAAGATATGTTAGAACGCTTGTTTGAGCCATATGTGACAACAAAAAACACGGGTAATGGATTAGGTTTAGCAATTGTGAAGAAAATTGTTGAAGAGCATGGAGGAACAATTCGAGCAGAAAATGCTTCAGATCGAGGTGCCCGTATCAAGATTCGTATACCATTGAGTTCTGCACAGATTAACAACTCACAAACTGGAGAACTACCGATACGCAGCCAAGGAGATGCGGCATGAGTCAAGAAAGTATTTTAGTTGTAGATGACGAACCGGATATTCGAAATCTTGTACAGGAAATATTAGTAGATGAAGGCTATAATGTAAGCGTTGCAGAAAATACCAACGTTGCGCGTAAGCACGCGAGCAGTGCAAAGCCTGATTTAGTCTTACTAGATATCTGGATGCCAGGCGAGGATGGAATTAGTTTACTTAAAGATTGGCAAAGTACTGGAACTTTGCAA
>JBCCEI010000099.1:0-6775 GCA_039030355.1 Pseudomonadota bacterium
ATTCAAAAAGAAATTTCTTAAAGTATCTTACTGGTGCAGTAATTGGTGTTGGTGCAACTATTGCTGCCATTCCATTTGTAAAGTTTCTTTCTCCAAATCAATATTCAAGTGCAGCTAATAAATTAGATGTAGATATAACAAATTTAAAAACGGGTCATAAAATGACAATAATTTGGCAAAAGATGCCAATTTATATTGTGAGAAGAAGTGTTAAAACATTATCAAGACTTGAGAAAACTAATTTAAATTTGCGCGATCCAGATTCAATAGAACAAAGGCAATTTGTTCTTGCAAAGAATTATCATCGATCTATAAAGCCAGAAATCTTAGTAGTAGTTGGGATTTGCACAAAACGTGATTGCTCTGTCGAATACAGCCCACCAGGTAGCAATACATCGTATTTGAAGGATTTTAAAAATGGTGGATTTTTTTATTGTGCATGCTGTGGTTCAAAATATGATTTATCAGGACGTGTAGTTAGTAATGTGCCTGCACTTTATAATCTTGACGTTCCCAAATACGAAGTGGTTAATGAGGCTACAATTCGTCTGAAAGTATGATTTAACAATTTCAAATTTGTCTGCTATTGGCCGAAAGCGGACATTTACTGAGTTTGGGCAAGTTTTTGGAAATGTGTCGTAAGTTGCTATAAGTTGTTATAAGTGACGCGAGTAAATTTAGAGAAACTTAAATCAAATCAAAATAATACGCTGTTCTTGGTGCAATCTTGCCAAGGTTGAGGTCGCGAGTTCGAACCTCGTTTCCCGCTCCATTTGACCTGTCACGATAGCTTCTCAAGGCCCGTAATATCAACGGGTTAAACATTAAACCCGTTATTCGATAGGAATATGAATTTCATTTCTTCTCAACAAAGGTAATGCCCATGGTGGATCATATGCGGCTGAATAGGGAAGTGCCTTTGCCATGAAGTTATTTTCCATAACCCAATTTTCGAGTATTTGGGTATGTTTAGTAATATTACCTTCATTCAATCTACCGCTAAATTGAAGCGTTGCGACTTTAACTTTTGGTAATACATTAACGCTCACATTTTCATCTAATGGAATTGGGATCGTATCGATCGAATATTGAGAAGGTAGAACAAATGTCATAGTCCAACTTGTATTAGATTGTTGTTGGAACACAGGAGTGGTCATTGCCATTTTTTCAGATTGTTCTTTTTGAAATGCTGGAGTCGTCATTGCCATTTTTTTCTTAGCCTTATTTTTTCCAAAAATGTATCCAGCTAAACGTTCAAAGTTTTCTCCTGAGCTTTCTTTATAGTTTCCAGCTGATGTAGTTTGTGCGATCAGCATATCTGAATATTCTCTAACTTCAAACTTACCCTCTTTTAATGTAGTTTCATACTTAGGCTCTTCGTAATTGCGTATACCCACTGCAGAACAACTCACGACTAAAATGAAAAGAAATAATAAAGGAATATTTTTCATAACATAATGTA
The DNA here is from genome assembly GCA_039030355.1 of Pseudomonadota bacterium. Classification (GTDB taxonomy): domain Bacteria; phylum Pseudomonadota; class Gammaproteobacteria; order UBA4575; family UBA4575; genus JABDMD01. The sequence continues at coordinate 1,463 of JBCCEI010000099.1, forward strand.
TTAAGTGTTTTAATTAGCTCATTAATGAACTTAGACATAAATACAATATGTACGTAAGATTACATACGTTTAATGTCACTTGGTTAAATTAGAAGTGTACCTATCCAGCCAATCAATATGAAAAGGCACACAATCAAAGTAAGACGATTTCTCAACTGCAAATACCAATTTGGCAAATATTGTTGATAGAGTGATTTTTCAAATTGCCAAAATAATGCAAATCCTATTGCAAGTATGAAAAGTGCAAAAGGCTGTAAAAAAACAATTGTGGCCCATGCGAGCAACGAGGGGATGGTGCTGAAAATAAATTGATTTTTAATGCTATTATTTTTTTTGGAATCTGTAAGTTGCGGGCTTTTCAATGCGATACCCCAATGTACACCACCAATGAACGTTAAAATCATAGCGGCATATACGCTTAAACTTTTTACTGCAATATTTTGAAATTCTGGCAACCAAATAAATGCGCTGGATAGAATAAAAGGAAGTAAACCTAAATAACCTAGTTGCCTGGCTTGTAAAAGACTATTTTGTTTAACCAAATAATTCATTGTTTATGCCCGCGAGGCTAACTGTTCCTTTGCTTCCACGACCGCTTGATGGTGCATCGCAACAAGTTGTTGCAACAGCTGATTTGAATTATTTGGATCAATGTCAACCATACGGCTACGAATTGCAAGAACCATCGAGAGTGCTTGTAAGATATCACCATCTTTGCAATCTTCTACTTTGCTTACGCATTCGCTGATAGTGTTTAGTAATTCTGTGACGATTTTTGATATTACTTCGGGTGATTGAGTTTCAGGATGCAAGGGAAATTCAATTTCTTTTGAGACACCTAATGATGTAATCGTGGTAAAACAAAGTAAGTCCATGTTCAGCACCTGTTATTAAATTAAATGCTGCAGACTTCGCGTTTATAACGCCAATCTGCAAAACGTGTATAAAAAAACTCTAATAAGGGAATGAGATGTAGTTTATAGACTAGTCTTGCAATCCATCGATATCGATTGAGAGAATCCCAAATTGTTGCAAATGCAGATGCGCCGGTGACAATTACTCCATCTCCGCGAACGACATGTAAACGCATTAGTAAATCACCTTTAGAAAATCCGAAATTCTCAGCTAAATGCTTTGTTTTATGTACAGGGACCCATTGTATAGGATGGCATGTTTCAAGTTTTCGGTAGTGATTAATCTCTTTAGAACATAGTGGGCACGCATCATCATAAAATACAAGATGTGGCACTCTATCAAGGGCACTATTATTTTTTGCAACTTTGTTCATAACTAAGTTAATTGATGTCAATTCCCTCTACACGAATTAAGTGGGCCATGGCTTCTTCAAGCATGCTACGTGCTTGAGCAGTAGTTGCATGTAGATAGTTATGTAACGCGGCATCCTGTTTATTTTCACTCTCACATTCTGCGCTATATATTTCAAATGCAACGAGATCTCTTACTATGTTAGATAGATGCATTGGGCATTCGCATTTAATCGTACTTGAAGCACCTGCCAGTTTTGAGAGTTGTTTATTGCTAAACTTTCTTGATGGAATGGTTTGCTCATAGTGTAGTGTAGAATTTTTTTCAAGTGATGGTAGCTGCTCGCTCCCACCAGAATGATATATACACATACGTGCAAGTTCCTGCACATCCACTGCTGAACGAACAACTGTGACTTGTGAAGATTGTAATTGTTCAATTTGTTCTTGGTTCGCAAACCCATAAATTACAATGACATGCCAAGCTTCTGATGTTTCAAGTATTTGTGAGATCTCTTTATGAATGTCTTCATTAATAGTTGGTTTTTCAATTACAACAATATTTGTTTGGCTTCGGTCATTAGTATTCAAATTGAAATCATTTAATGATTCATAAATGCCCGTAACTTTAATGCCATTTATTTCTTCAAGGCCGTCTAAAATACGAATAGGGAACCCATCGCCTAGTAACACAACTTTGCAATCAACATCATTCGAAAGCTCTGATGTATTACGCTGATTGTTTGGATAATCTTCTGCAAAGTGTTTAAGTTCATCAAAGTCCAGTCTAGCAATTGTGCCAATGGAGTTACCATTGTCTACGAGACTTTTTAGAAGTATCAGTTTTTTCACATCATTTCTTGAAAACATGCGATCACCGGATTCTGTTCTTGTAGGTACTACAGCTTGATAGCGTCTCTCCCAAGCACGAATCGTTTCTGATCCTATTCCTGTAATACGTGAAACTGCACCAATTTTATATCCCGTGTTACCAGATAATGATTGATGAACATTTAATTGTGGGTTTGCAAAATTTGTATCTAACATCATTCAGCCTTATTCAAGTGTGTTCTGTAAGTTTGGCGACACTCATTATTTATGAAATTCATTTTCGTATAGTTGATTGGGAAGAATTTAAATCTGAGCATCAAAACATCTTTGTCTATTGCATTTTTTTAGACTGTTCCTGTTGCCTTGCTTGGACATATAGAGGTTCAAGTGCGGTCATTTTTTCAATAAGTGCTGGTAGCAGCAGTAAGCCTGATAAGGGAATCCCGACCAGAATAAGTAATGTAAAAATGGATAAGTACGTCATTTCTATGCCTCTATGTTTTCCTGTTGTATAAGTTTTCGATGTCAGAATAGCTAAATATAAACAAAATGTATAATTATTGATGTAAAATAACTGTACATGTACTGTACGTATTAGATTAAAAAAGTAGAAAGCATTTACTTAATCTGTACATTTTTGTAAGATAACTAAATAGAAATTAAAAATTTCACAACATAGCCAAAAATAACAAGTGGTTATGTAGATAGCTGATAAAACAAAATATGTACATAACCTGTACAAAAGGAACTAAAATGAAAAAATTACTTGTAAACGGACGGTACTTTTCAGCACCGATGCTTATTCTCGCGGCACTATTTGGTGTGCTAGCGGGTGGGCCCTGGGTCTGGACAGGTGTCACTTTACTGGGTGTAGCGATCATTGCCGATACGCTCATCACACGCAAAACCCCTGGCGCGGGTTTTGATGAGTCAGGTGAGACACTTGCGAGTGTGCCAATTCAAAATGGAATGATGTATGGGATGTTAGGCGTTTTTGTAGTGTTACAAGTCGCTCTAGCATGGCGCATATGGCAATACGTTAATGGTGTACCGATTACAGATGCCACAATGCTTGGTTTAGCAATTCAAAATGGCATTACCGGATCACAGTTGATTGGTGCGGTGTTGTCTTCAGGAATTTTTGCAGGCATTGGCATTATCTACGGCCATGAGCTTGCACATACAAAAGGCTTTAGTTTTGTCATTGCACGTTGGATGATGGCATTAAGTGGTAAAGCACACTTTTGCTACGCACACGTATACAACCACCACTTAGAATTGGCTCATCAAGATGACCCTGCAACGGCTCCAAGAGGTAGAAGCATTTACGCACACTTACCGTTGTCAGGTTTTGGGCAAAGCAAGTTTTTATTCATGATGGAGAAAAAACGTCTTGAAAGACTTGGTAAACCTTTTCTATCTTGGCGAAATCGCTGGTTAAGCGGGTATGCCATGTCATTGCCTACCGTCTTGTTATTCTGGTTTGTGGGTGGTTGGATTGGTATGGCTTGTCTTGCAGCGGTATGGGCCATCTCAAACTTTGAACTTGAAGCGCTTAATTATCTAGAGCACTACGGTTTAATTCGCGAAAAAGGTCAGCCAATTGATTATCGTCACAGTTGGGATAACAGCACGGCGTTTACCAGTTGGTTCTTTATTGAGATTGGTCGTCAAGCCGATCACCATGATCGTGGCGAGACGCATTACTGGGAATTAGACGAAGTGGGCGCACCGGATTGCGGTCGTGGATATTTCACACTTTTTGCCTTAGCGATCTTACCAACAGTATGGCACAAGTTTATTCAGAAACGACTAGCAGAATGGGATGATGAGATGGCCTCTGAAGGCGAACTTAAAATTGCCCAGGAAATGAATAAACAAGCCGGATATGCATAAAGAAATTTGAAATTAATTCGTAAACATTCCTTGAACATGAATGTGAAAATTAAAGTCAAAGTAAACGTACTGATGAGGTGGTATATATTCCTAGACCCTGAATAGCCGTCTTATCAAGGCCGAGTTTCGTGTTATTGCTCCTTAATTTCAACACGACACAAAGCTCCCTTCGGGGAGCTTTTTTATGTAATGTTTTACAACGATACAAATAATATGCTGACTTAATTCTTACAAGTAAATTGCTTTAGACCATCAACTCAGAGTGGCAATTGTTCATTGAATGCCAATGAAGATCACGAACTAGCAAACAATGCAGCAGCAGATTTTTATAGCTAATTTGTTATTAACTTTGGTGAAATTCAAAATGGTAAAAAGGGTGGGTATTTTATTTCAGCAAGGTTGTCGATATTAATACGGCTGATCGAGTAGAAACTAAATATCTGCTCCTGATTTATTCCATTTGTAGATTTATCTAATTCAGTGCGATGTATTTACAATGTGTCCGCACACTGCTTTTTCAATTTTTTTCCAAATCGTAGCTTCGTCGTCAGTCATATAGCGATCGAAGTCATTAAAAATGCCCGTATAACTTTTATAGAGTTGTTTGGCAACTTCGGTACCTTTCTTTGTAATCGTTAATGTAATTACACGACGATCATTTTCGTCATGTGTCCGCGTAATTAAGCCACGCTTTGACAAACTATCTAAGTGACGTGTAATTGTAGTAGGGTCTGCGTCAATAGTTTTTGAAATTAATGTTGGTGTATCTGCACGTTTCAAATAAATGATCTTCAATACTAACCATTGGGTTAAAGTCAAATTGGCTTTTCGTAAAGGTGTCTTCAGATGTAATTTAGCTTTATTCACCAAGCTAAGCCCAAATAATACGGAGGATGCATTCAAATCTAAACAAGTAAATTCAGTTCCATCAATTGTGGTTTTATCGCGTGTATTTTTTGCCATGACAAATATCCTTATTCATTCATGTTGGGACACAAATTCAAATTAGATAAATATTGTTAGATCTATTTAAGCAGACTCAAATTATTAATTAAATTTGATTCATATGATGTCGATAACAATTAATGTTCGACATTAAATATTTATCTAGTTTTGTTCCAACACGCTTCATATTGTCAAAAGTAAGTAGTGGCAATATTGACGGAAATCGCAGTATCAAATTTGTGTCATTCGAGTTAACAATCTTTAACAGCTGTTACAACATGTAAATCTCGATAATCTAATTAAGCTGCATTTGCAGCTAACTTTTAAGTGATTGTATGTGAGTGTATTTAGTGACATTGATGGTGCCCGGGGCCGG
>JBCCEI010000100.1:0-6672 GCA_039030355.1 Pseudomonadota bacterium
CGAATTGTCCCAGGAATCAAATCATCTGGGCGTGAGCGTTTGGTGCCATGCTCATGCATGTACTGCATTTCGCCGTGATAACCAGCAGCTAACCAGTTCATTAAATGGGTTTCATGATCATTTAATTCTGTATTCGTAATGCCAATTTCATCAAAGCCTAGTTCTTTGCTCCAGGTTCTGATGTCTTGGGCTAATGTTACGAAATTTGTCGAAGCAGCGTTCATTACCTACGTATAATTAATCTATGAGTGATATATCAAATTTAATCTATCTTGGTGAGCACGTGCGTGAGCTCGATCGAATTGCGATAGAAGAATTTAACATACCCAGTTTTGATTTGATGCAGCGCGCAGCACAGGCAGCGTTTGAAGTGCTTCGATCAACATGGCCAGCTGCAAAGAAAGTAATCATTTTAGTGGGTAATGGAAACAATGGGGGTGATGGGTATGTCATTGCCGCGCTTGCTTTAGATGTGAATCTAGAAGTTCAACTCATACAAGTGGGCGACCATTCAAAACTAAGTGGTGATGCAAAAAAAGCGCATGACTTATTTTTGGGCAAAGGTGGTGAGTGTGAAAAGTTTAATGACAAACCATTTTTAGCATGTGATGTGATCGTAGATGCCATGTTGGGAACAGGATTAACCCGGCAAGTCTCTGGCCAATATGCGAATGCAATTAATTATGTGAATCAACATGCCGCACCTGCAATTAGTATAGACATTGCTTCAGGTCTCAATGCAAATACTGGTTTACCAATGGGGTGTGCTGTGAAGGCGTGTAAAACAATTACATTCGTGGGCCAGAAACTGGGTTTATACACATCGGCAGGCCGTGAGTATTCGGGTAAGATAATCTTTGATAATTTAGAAATTCCGCAGCAAGTTTATCAATCCATGCCATCAAACTGTAAGTCTATTGAATTAAGCGAAATGCATGCTGCATTAGGTGCGCGCAAAGTGAATGCTCATAAAGGTGACTTTGGGCATGTATTGGTCATTGGTGGCAACGATGGTATGGCGGGTTCTGTCATGTTGGCTGCTGAAGCAGCAGCAAGAACAGGCGCAGGATTAATATCGGTAGCAACAATTCCACAGCATGCCACAGCAGCATTGCATGCTTGCAAAGAAGTGATGGTGCATGGTGTGAATGATCTTGATGTGCTTAATGATTTGCTTAAACAATGTAGCGTTGTTGCCATTGGTCCGGGACTTGGAAAGGACGATTGGGCAAAACATTTATTCGCACGTGTTTTAGAGTTTGATCTGCCTATGGTTGTGGATGCTGATGCATTAAATTTATTGGCGGCTGAACCCATGCAAAAAGACTCATGGGTATTAACCCCGCATCCGGGTGAAGCAGCGCGCTTGTTAAATTGTTCGACGAAAGAAATTCAGCAAGATCGTTTGAATTCCGTTCAGCAATTGCAAAAACGATATTCAGGAGTGTGTGTTTTAAAAGGTAGTGGTACTTTGATCGCATCTGCTGGAAGCGCATCAGTTTGCATTGCGGGTAATCCTGGCATGGCGAGCGGTGGAATGGGAGATGTGTTAACAGGAATCATTGCTGGTTTGCTGGCGCAGGGATTAAGTTCTTATGATGCGGCTCGTTTTGGTGTGCAGTTGCATGCACAAAGTGCAGATGTTGCTGCAGAAGATGGAATGCGTGGCATGCTCGCCAGTGATTTATTTCAGCCACTTCGAAAATTAGTTAACCAATAGGCGATTTTGATGACGGAGCTTGTTGGTGAATCAGCCACACTGGATTACGCTGGCAAATTTGCATCCCTATGCCGGCCGCCTTTAATTATTCATTTGCAGGGTGATCTGGGGAGTGGCAAAACAACCTTTGCGCGTGGTTTTATTTCTGCACTTGGGCACGCAGGCAATGTGAAGAGCCCAACGTTTACCTTGGTGGAATCGTATGAATTAAACAGTGTTCGTTTATTTCACTTTGATTTATACCGCCTCAATGATCCGCAAGAACTAGAATATATTGGTGTGCGAGAACTAGAAGGTGAGCAAGATGTCATATGTTTGATTGAGTGGCCCGAGAAAGGTGGGCAGGCCGTGCCAGCATCCGATTTACTCTTCCAGCTTGAATATCATGGTGATTCACGTTCAGTAGAGAGCTATGCAAAATCGCCTATAGGACAGAAGATTATCGATAATTTATGAGACCAGGCTCTAATAAATTGGCATAGGCCATTAGTTTTAATAGAGTTTTTGCTTGCAATTTGATCTAGATTTGTCACACTTTCATTCCGGTTTCATGTTGTAAGGACTTCAGCTTCACGTGCAGCAGCATTTACATACTGGCAACTCACTCAAAATTTTTAAATTCAACGAAATCATCAAGTTGAAGCACGCTATTTTTTTAGCGTGTTGTCTGCTTTTTGTGGCGGTGAGTACGTTAAGTTTTGCGGCAACCAATCTTGCCAAAGTCAGTGACCTTCGCATTGCAGACCGTAAAACTGAAACCCGTATTGTTTTTGATTTGTCCGCACCAGTTAAGCACAGCGTATTTGTACTCAAGAATCCTGATCGCGTTGTTCTGGATATTGATCAATGTGATGCCAATGGAAAGCTCAGTGCAAGTCGAATTGGTGGCACCTTAGTTAAAGATATTCGCTACGCACAAAAAACCAGCGAAAAATTGCGAGTAGTGTTTGACTTGAACGCAAGTGTTTCGCCAAAAAGTTTCTTATTGCCACCACAGAGTGGTAAAGCTTATCGGCTTGTTCTTGATTTAACTGCAAGCTCATCTGTTCCACTTGTCGCAAGTAACAAGCAAGTAGAAAAATCTGCTGATATTAAAAAACCACGTGTTGAACCCGTTGTTGCTATGCCAGATGCTACAACACGTGTTCGAGATGTAGTCGTTGCAATTGATGCGGGTCATGGTGGAAAAGACCCAGGTGCAATCGGTCGAGCCGGCACACGTGAAAAAGATATTGTTTTATCTATATCAAAGCGACTAAAAAACCTTATTGATCAAGAGCCAGGCATGAAAGCCGTGATGGTCCGCAATAGGGACATATTTATACCTTTACGCAGTCGGATTAGAAGAGCAAGCGAATTAAATGCCGATGTTTTTCTTTCTATTCATGCGGATGCTGCGGTAAACCGCCGTGCGAAAGGTTCATCTGTTTATGTATTGTCACAACATGGCGCAACCAGTGAAGCAGCAAGAATTTTAGCCAAGCGCGAGAATGCTTCGGATAAAATTGGTGGTGTGAGTTTAGAGGATAAGGACGATGTACTTAAATCGGTATTAGTGGATCTTTCTCAAACCGCAACGATTGATGCCAGTATCGACCTAGCCGAAGACATTCTTTCTGAACTAAGTAAAGTAGGAAATGTATTACGAGACGATGTGGAACAAGCTGGTTTTGCAGTACTGAAATCACCTGATATTCCATCCGTTTTGGTTGAAACAGCTTTTATCTCAAACCCCGCGGAGGAAAAGCGGTTAAAAACAACAAGTCACCAACAAAAGTTAGCTGTCGCTATACTTAAAGGATTGCGAAAATATTCAAAAGATCATGTGCCTGCAGGCGCCATAATGGCGAGTACATCAGCGCCCGCGCCGTTAACCACGTATACCATTAAACGTGGCGACACTTTGTCGGGAATAGCGGTTCGATACAAAGTGAATCTAAATGATTTGCGCAAAGCAAATGGATTGAAATCTGATGTGTTACGAGTAGGGCAAGTCCTAACCATCCCAACTTCACCGACTGTTACTGCTGGGGCGTAGATTTTATCGTTTATAAAGTTAGAAGGGAGAGCACATGGATTTGTGTGTGCCCAAGGATGGGCAAATTTTAAGTTACAACATTCCAGTTGCAGCTCATATTCGTGCATCCATGCACTTACTCACTAATTAATTAAACAACTTCGAGTCTTGTTCTTTCTGCCACCAAGAGAAAAATATTTTATCTATACTCATTTGCACAGAGGTTGATAATTTCTCACTGATGGTTTTTGGTATTTCATATTTAATTTCATAAATATCAGCATCATTGCTGGCATTTAATAAGTAATCATCACTGGTAATGAGTTCGTCAACTAGCTTGAGCTCAATACCACGTGTTGCAAGCCAGTGTTCGCCTGTTGCAACTTTGTCTATTTCAAGTGTGGGTCGATTTTCTTTCACAAACTCTTTAAATAAGTCATGCGTATCTTCAAGTTGTTCATTGAAATGTTTACGGTCTTCGTCGGTATTTTTACCAAACATGGTAACGGTGCGTTTGAGCTCGCCAGCTTTCATCATTTCAAAATCCACACCATGCTTATCAAGCAGGCGATTAAAATTAGGTAGCTGGGCAAGCACACCAATCGATCCTACAATGGCAAACGGTGCGGCTATAATTTTATCGGCGACGCATGCCATCATATAACCGCCACTGGCGGCCACTTTATCGACTGCTACTGTTAAAGGAATGCCTTTTTGTTTGATGCGTAATAACTGAGAGGATGCGAAGCCGTGTTCATGGACTAACCCACCTGCATTTTCTAAACAAACCACAACTTCATCATTTTTATTAGCAACTGAAAGAATTGCCGTAATTTCTTTGCGAAGATGTTTAACAGCTGTGGCTTTAATATTGCCTAAAAAGTTAAGCACAAAAATGCGTTTTTTATTGGTGCTGGGAGATTTCTTTTCTTTTTTTGTGATTTTCTTATTTTCTTTTAAAGCTTGTTTTAATTCTTTTTTAGGCATGAGAGAAAATCTTAATGCGTCCGCCATTTTTTTATATTTTTTATTTAAGTTTGTAATTTCAAAATGATCTTCGCTTTTAGCTTTTTTGGAGAACGAAAACAGCATCATTAGCACCAGCCCGATAAAAACCAATATCGTGACGGCTTTGGCAAGAAATAATCCGTATTCAGCTAGTAATTCAATCATGGGGTGGGTCCTGAAATTTTGTTATTTGTTATAAATTAATCATATTGACAGTCATAGTTGCAGAAAAACTGTCCATGTCCATTCTCAGAGCTGCAGTCATAAAATAAAGATTTTAATTCTAGCTTGGGGGTATTGAGTATCTCTCCATCGAGCATGGTGTTAATAAACTCGCCACCAAGTAGTTGCTGTGCATGGCTTAGATATAAATTTGATAACTGTTGATCCTTAATCATGGTATGTAACATTTTAGGACCAGCAATAAGATAGAAATGTTTCAAGTCTTCTTTGGAAAGTGCATCAATTAAAGGTTTGCCCTCTACTTTATCTTTGCCTGCAACAATCACTTTGTAACCTTGATCTTCCCATTGATGGATTTTGCTTTTATCAGCTTGCCCATCAGTTGCGATATAAATCTCTTGGCCATTTTCCTTTATTGATGCGTGCATCGGAAACTCTAGACTTGAACTAGCAATTACCAATGTGGGATGAGGATTGAGTCCTTGCAGAGCTCTCCAGTTTGCAAGATCTTCGCATTCTTTGTTGTTGGGTAATTGCAATATATTTCCCAGCCTGTTATCCGCTAATGCTCGCATGTAACCACCGTGGGTGATTAAACAGTCGGCTTGTGCATGTAGTTCAAGAAAAAGTCGAAAATCTTCATCGCTGGTTAAATTCTTTGGTAATTCAGGTTTTGTTTGTGCCTTAGCGCTGACAGCGATGCGACCATCTAAACTACTTAAAAAGTTTGCTGCTACTCTGGGTTGAGTTGTGTTGCTTGCATACCAGCCATGTTTGTATAAATACAAATTCTTTAGCTCAACTTTTTCTGATGATGGTGGAAAGAGTTGCTGGAGTTTTTTTGCCATTGGAGAAATAGGATCAGCTATGAAATTGTAATATTCTTTATATTAACGACGGGCTTTTGCCAATATCCTAGCATGACACTCTTCTAAATTTATGCAAAAACCAGACATTTCCACTGCAATTCCAAAGCAACGCTATAAGTATGGAGCGTATACAATTGTTGTGCTTGAGGAAATTGAATCTAGAGACAAAATTGAATACATCTATTTGCTTGCGGGTATTAAAGACGGGCACAATGAACCTGAAATTTATATCTCATGTGAAAAAGCTCAACCAAATTTAAGCGAAAAAGGCACGCATATTATTCGAGTGTTCGCTAATCAGTTAGAGCCTGACCAATCAGGTGCAATCATCGATCAATCGGATGCCTGGGGTGATCGTGATGCTTTTATTTCTTATGGGCTTACTGGGTTCCAACAAATGTTGGGTTTGAGTGATGAAGAACCCTATCAACTTTCATAAATCATCTTCATGAATACGATACAGCAACTTCCTCCACAGCTAATTAATCAAATTGCTGCTGGAGAAGTTATTGAACGACCCGCTTCGGTATTAAAAGAATTGCTTGAGAATGCATTAGATGCTGGCGCGAGCAAAATCATCATCGAATTAGAGCAAGGTGGCATGCAAAGTATTCGCGTCAGTGATAATGGCATCGGAATGTCAAATGATGATTTGCATATGGCAGTTAAGCGACATGCAACAAGCAAAATTGCATCCATGGATGATCTTGAACACATTGCAACACTAGGTTTTCGGGGTGAAGCTTTACCAAGTATTGCATCGGTATCCAAGTTTAGCCTGGCTTCTAACAATAGCGATGATGGGAATGCGGGTTGGAGTATTTCAAGTGATGGAAATGAATTTGATGAAGAAGCCATTCCAGTGCGTCAAATGC
>JBCCEI010000101.1:0-6461 GCA_039030355.1 Pseudomonadota bacterium
ACTTTAGTTATGCCGTAAATGAAGCCTTACACTTATCTCCAAAAGAAGAACAAATGATGGCAGGGCTTTTTGATCAGATAGAACAGGAGTATCACAACAACCAAGATGAATTCAGCAAAGAATTAATTCTTTCGCAGCTCGATACATTATTAAAATATGCAAATAGATACTATCATCGACAGTTTTTGCATCGTAAGGAAAACAGTTCTAATTTATTAGATCAGTTCACTGATGAAGTCGAGAAATGCATGAGCAATGTACAATCTGAAGGCAAGTCCATACCAACAATAGAGGACATTGCAAGCACATTAGCAATGACACCACGTTATTTAAGTGACGCTTTGAAAGTGGAAACAGGAAAAACAGCAATTGAAAATCTTCACTTAATCTTAATAGACCAAGCAAAGGAAATGTTATTGGGATCAGATGCAACTATCTCAACAATTGCTTACAGCCTAGGCTTTGAATACCCGCAGTACTTTGCAAGGCTTTTCAAGAAAAAAACTGGTTTAACACCTACTCAGTATAGAAATATGCGTCACTAGCATATACCACGGAATGTCCGCTTAGGGTCGTTAACAGACATTATAGAATATGAATTTTGTCGGCTCACAACTCAGTGCTCACTCAGTTCCTTCTTCTAAATCCTCACCAAGATTGAGAGTCTCAAGCTCACTGGATGCCTCTAAATCTTGTGTTTCATTCTCTTGAGAATCCTCCAGCTCTTGTGCCAGAGCCTCTTTCTCTAGCATCTCTTGGTTTTGTTTAGACAGAAAAAGCAATGTAGTCGTTGAAACAGCCGTAAGTACACCAGCGATGATCAGTGCGATGATCCAAGCTTTGGTTTTCAAACGATGCACAAACCAATAAAACAACCAGCTCAGTAAAATAAATACTAGGGCTGTAAACCAGTAGGTTGCAACACTCATGGAATCATATTGCCCGCCGCCTAATTGCATATATAACCACCAACCTATGGCAATTAGAACTAACGTTAATACGATGTGAAGAATAAAACGTGCTGGCATAGTGTTAAAAGTTTGAATTAAATAGGTAAGTCATTTTTTGAAGGCATCTGTAGATAATAACCTTGTTCGTTAATATATTGCATAACTTGCTTTGCATCAGCTACAGCTAGTTTACGGTCTTCTGTAAGATCAAACTCTAGTGCAAATTCAGGCGTGCCAAAAAGTTGTAGTAATTGCTGCGGTACTTTTTCAAAATCATCTTTTTGTTCTATATAGATATAGCTATCCGCTTTCTTGAGACTTTTATAAACAAAGCATTTCATGCCCACATACAAACTTAGGCGAGCAATAATGTCAATAACAATAATTATCTAGCAATAAACTCGCTAGATAATACTCTGAAGAAATGAAGTAGTTATGGAGTAACTGTTTGTGGCGTTACTTGGGACCCAGTTTCAGCTGCTTTCTTGGGTCTGGTGTAGCGGACTACAGATTGAATTTTTTCAAACGCGTACTCATACGAAACTGTACCGCCACCAGCAGCTTGTTCAATAGTTAGCGAATCTTCGCTTGTAGCGACTAATGTACCAGAATCCTGATTTCCATCTTTAAATGTAATTTCAACGACGGCACCAATTGATGAACTCACGTTCTCTAATGGCACTTTAATTGCGCGTGGCTTATTTTTAGCAAAGTTTTTAACTGTTTTATCTTCTTCTGGTGCAAGCGGTTCAATTTCACTTGAAGTAAATCGATCTTTATCAGTGCTTAACATCGGATCGTATGCATCTCCGTCATCTAACTCAACTTTTGCAGCCTCTTCTTCATTTGGAAGTGGTTCATTGTCAGGTACAGCTGTTGGAATATTGCTGACAATTTCATGGTCGCCTAAGATTGGCAAACCTTGTAGCGCACCTCCATAAATGCCCACACCTGCCATGACCAAACCAATTAATGACAGCGCAAAACCATTGCGTGCTTGACTGCGCGCCCATTTAGCAAAGCTATATACGGGAACAAAAAGAGGCGGAACAATCATTACTAAAAGCCCCCATAAAAAACTCTCTTGGAATGCATCTAACAGCACCATGATCATGCCTACTAAAAGTAACAATAGTGCAAGAATTAAAATCACTTGTGCGAGCATGAGATGTGCTTTTCCTATAAATTTACGTATATAAAAAATTATCCTAGATAACTATTAGCAGCTAAGGATGATTCAAGTTCATCCATTACACGCTCTTTCATCTGCTCGCTTACATCATTACGGGCAAGTCGATCCAACCAGTGCTGTCGCATGCTATTTGTATCTATATGTAGATAAGATAGTATTTCCGCGGTCGTATCACCAGGCTCTTCATCACATATTTGATATGACCCATCTACGTTCATCATGATATTGACCGCGTTGGTATCTCCAAACAGATTATGCATATCCCCAAGAATCTCTTGGTAGGCACCCACCAGAAAAAACCCTATTACATAATCTTCCTGATGTTGAAATTCATGCAATGATAAATGCCCTTGTATACTGTCATCCTCAATATATTGATCGACACGGCCATCTGAATCACAAGTTAAATCGTAAATACGTGAAGGAATGGTTGGTCTTTCATCTAGACGATGCAATGGCACGATTGGCAATATTTGTTGCAAACCCCAAATGTCAGGTGTGGATTGAAATAGTGAAAAATTACAAAAATATTTGGCCACCAATTTACTTTTAAGCTTGGCCAAATCATCTTCAGGCAAATCATTGGTGGTTGTGATTATTTTATGATAAATGTGATGGGTCAGTTTTTCTGCGATCGCCTTCTCCTTCAAGCTGATCTCACTTTGTGAAAATGCTTGCTGAATTTTTTCCAGTAAACTTTTTAATTTATTGTAAGTTGTTAATAAGTTGAGAGAGTTTTTGACAATACCATCAATTTCATTTGCTAACTCATGGAGCTTAACAATATATTTACTATGCTCCTTAGCATCTATCAGTTCACTAATTTTACTTTCTACTTTAGTTACGAATTCAGAATCAATCACATTACTAATCAATACGGCATGATATGCAGTCATGGCACGACCATTTTCACTAAAAATTGTTGGCATCTTTAGCGCATGTTTTGCACAACTTTCATAAACCACTTTAATAATCACATTCGCATAGTCCTGAATAGAATAATTCATGGAAAAATAATTTTCGTTCTTACTACCCTCGTAATCAACTGCTAGACCTCCACCAATATTTAGCATTTCGATATCAATTCCATGTTCATATAACTGCGAAAAATAATGTATACCTTCCTGTACTCCTATACGTATATCTTGCAAATTTGAAATTTGCGACCCCATATGAAAATGCAACATTTTCATCCAATGTTGTACCTTTTTCTCCTTAATGACGCCTATCAATTCGAGAATTTCATTTGCAGTGAATCCAAATTTTGAATATTCACCACCCGTATTTTGCCAATTACCTTTTGCAATGGAAGAAAGTCGAACTCGCATTCCAAGTCTAGGCTGCACATTTAAAACCTCAGACTGCTCAAGCACATATTTAAATTCAGCCTTACTTTCTAAAACGATCACCACATCATGACCTAACAAAATGCCAATTAGAGCTAAGCGAATATAATCCTCATCTTTATAACCATTACAAATAATGGTTCGTGGTGTATCGATAATACCTAGGCAAGCAATTAGCTCAGCCTTGCTTCCTACTTCAAATGCGATTGGCCATTGTGTTTGTGATTGAAAATGCTTAATCACAGAGGCTTGTTGATTGACTTTAATTGGGTACGCCGCGATATATTGACCCGTATAGTGATGAGTGCTCATGGCAGCTTTAAACGCACTGCTTAAATTCTCTAGTGACTGCTGCAATATCTGTGGAAACCTAACCAATACTGGCAATTGGACCCCATTACTTCTCAACTGCTTACTCAAATTATATAGATCAATCTGTAATTCACTGGTTTTTGCGACAACATTTCCCTGTGCATTAATATCAAAATGCCCCATGCCCCATTGTGCAACTCGAAAATGACGTTTCGCACTAGTTGCATCCCATGATTTTTGGCTACACATATTGATTAGACTTTTCTAGATATTTTTAATTACAGTAGGCTACTGCTGATAAAACAGAATTTTGAAAGCTAGGATAATTAACAATGCAAAATAGCGATTGGTTTACAGAAGAATGTGTGGAATGTGGTGCCGCGTTTTCTCTTGAAATTCATGAAAAATTACATGAGGAACAAACCCCATTTCAAAAAATTGAAATCTATTCCACCAAACACTTTGGAAATCTCATGGTGATTGATGGTTTCGTTATGTTAACGGAACGCGATAACTTTATATACCATGAAATGCTTACTCACCCAGCTCTATATTGTCATCCTAATCCTCGTAATGTACTTATTATAGGCGGTGGAGACTGTGGCACACTTCGTGAAGTTGCTAAACACAGATGTGTTGAGAAAGTCACTCAAGTAGAAATTGATCAACGCGTTACTCATCTATCGCAACAGTATTTCCCGCAGCTATGTGATTCGAATAACGACCCACGTGTGAAATTGGTTTTCGAAGATGCGATTGAATGGGTCAAAAATGCTGAAAATCAATCATTTGATCTCATCATCGTAGATAGCACCGACCCTATTGGTCCCGCGAAGGGCTTATTTTCCACATCCTTTTATCAAAATTGCACACGTCTATTAGCAAATAAAGGCATACTTGTTCAACAAAGCGAATCACCGCTTATTCATTTAGAAAGTATTATCAAACCTATGCATGACTGCATGCAGCAAGCAGGATTTAACGAAATAGAACTAATACATTTCCCAGTTGCTAGCTATCCAAGTGGTTGGTGGACTGCAAGCATGGCAAGCAAAAACTCTGCAATAACGTTTTGCAGAGAAGCACAATCACGCTCGAGTGAATTAGAAACGCATTACTATAATCATGCAATTCATCAAGCCTGTTTTGCTTCACCGAATTTTGTAATTAATGAATTGTGTTAGCTAAAGATCATTACTGGCAACAGCTGTATACATTGGCCTGTATACAATAAACCCCTGCGCATAAAAAAGCGCCTCATAAAGAGGCGCTCAAGCCTTGTGCCTTAAGTATTAACGTTTGTTTGTTTACCAACTATTTAAAGTAAATCAAACGCACGTTTTAGGAGGAGTATCTACTTAGTCACAAATTCTGGATAAGCTTCCATTCCACATTCGGAAAGATCTACTCCATCATATTCATCTTCATCGCTAACGCGAATTCCAATTATCATCTTAAGGATCATCCAAGTGATGAAACTAGCAACGAAGACCCATATAAAGATGGTTGCTGCACCAATCAATTGGCCAGAGAAAGATGAACCATCATTTGTTATTGGAACAAGCAATAATCCTAGTAAGCCGACAACACCGTGGACGGAAATTGCGCCAACTGGATCGTCTATCTTCATTTTATCGAGGGTTACAATACTGAATACAACTAGTATTCCACCTAGTGCACCAAACAAGGTTGCTAATAATGGTGATGGTGTAGAGGGCTCAGCAGTAATGGCTACTAAACCAGCTAAAGCACCATTCAACGCCATGGTCAGATCAGCCTTGCCAAACCATAAACGCGCAATAATCAAGGCCGCAATTAAACCACCTGCTGCTGCTGCATTAGTATTCATGAATACAACCGCAACAGAGTTTGCGCTTTCAACACTTGCTGTAGCGAGAACTGATCCTCCATTAAAGCCGAACCAGCCTAACCAAAGAATGAAAGTTCCAAGCGTTGCTAGTGGTAAATTAGCACCTGGCATCGCAACTGATTTGCCATCCTCGGTATATTTGCCTTTGCGTGCCCCAAGTAATATTACTCCTGCTAATGCCGCGGATGCTCCAGCCATGTGAACAATGCCTGAACCAGCAAAGTCAGAGAACCCTAGATCACCAAGCGTATACATACCAAATACAGCGGTTCCGCCCCACGTCCAAGCACCTTCCATTGGATAAATAAATCCTGTCATCACGACTGCAAAAATCAAAAATGCCCATAGCTTCATGCGTTCTGCAACTGCACCAGACACAATTGACATCGCAGTTGCAACAAATACTACCTGAAAAAAGAAATCAGCAGATGGGGCATAAGTAGCGGGCTCTTCTGCTCCTGCTACACCGTCAGCAAGAATCCCATTTAAGAAAGTACCGCCGTCGTACATGATCATGTAACCACAAATCATATACATCGTGCATGCAACCGCATAAAGTGCGATGTTCTTGGTTAAAATTTCTGTGGTATTTTTAGCGCGTACTAAACCTGCTTCTAGCATGGCAAAACCCGCAGCCATCCACATCACTAATGCACCGCACACCAAAAAGTAGAAGGTGTCTAGTGCATACTGTAATTCAAATATATTGTTTTCCACAATTTCACTCCTATTAGGAATTTAGTTTTTCTTTATTCGTTCTATAGAGCTTCTGCCCCAGTTTCACCGGTACG
>JBCCEI010000102.1:0-6454 GCA_039030355.1 Pseudomonadota bacterium
CACGCGGCATGGCTGGATCAGGCTTGCGCCCATTGTCCAATATTCCCCACTGCTGCCTCCCGTAGGAGTCTGGGCCGTGTCTCAGTCCCAGTGTGGCTGATCGTCCTCTCAGACCAGCTACAGATCGTTGCCTTGGTAGGCCTTTACCCCACCAACAAGCTAATCCGACATAGGCTCATCCAATAGTGCGAAGTCCGAAGATCCTCCGCTTTCCCCCGTAGGGCGTATGCGGTATTAATCCGAGTTTCCCCGGGCTATCCCCCGCTACTGGGCAGATTCCTATGTATTACTCACCCGTCCGCTACTCGTCGTCCAAGAACGCACCCGAAGGATTGTTCTTGCCGTTACCGTTCAACTTGCATGTGTTAAGCATGCCGCCAGCGTTCAATCTGAGCCAGGATCAAACTCTTCAGTTAATATACTGTTGCGAATTACTTCGCGAATTTTATGAGGTGAATCTTTAGCTTCCGTGAGGAAGTTAAAAACACACTTCAACTGAATTGTTATCACCCTCAATAAAAATTAAGGTACCTATCAAGGCACCCACACAAGTCACTTATTCAATTGTTAATAAACCACCTGGCCATTCATGCCAGGCGAACATATAAGTATATGTTTTTAATCTTATTTCTG
This sequence comes from Pseudomonadota bacterium, assembly GCA_039030355.1. Lineage (GTDB taxonomy): Bacteria > Pseudomonadota > Gammaproteobacteria > UBA4575 > UBA4575 > JABDMD01. The sequence goes on from JBCCEI010000102.1 coordinate 634, forward strand.
TCAACGAAAGGACAAAAAAATCCGCAAAGAAATAGACCACTATTGGTGGGATATTTCATTCGCGGAGCGCGCATTATAGGGAGGTTCTTATGCAGGTCAAGCCAATACTGGCCTAGATGTGCTCAAACCTGCTCGTCTATCCACTTTGCCCATGTTTTAAGCTAAGTTTTGGCAATTCAAAGCTAGTGATTTACGTGTCGACAATTGCTCACATCAATGTAATTAATTTGGATTGAGAATACGCACCTCGCGCTGTGGAAATGGGAAACTAATATCGTTTTCTTTCAGTGCTTTCCAGATCATCATATTCAAATCTGCATCCACACGATTTACACCATCGTCAACACCTTCCATCCAATACTCGACCAATATATCGACTCCTGAATCTCCAAATCCACTGATTTCTGCATCGGGCTGTTCTTCTGCAGTGTAAGCAGACCCACTCAATACTTGGGGGTGACTCGCAACAACTTCCTTTAAAACTTTAACTAATTTTTCCATATCAGAATCATAGGCAACTTGAAACTCAATGGCATAACGCTGTTTGAGATCTGCATGGGTCCAGTTGATAAAACTGGAAGTCACAAACGTTTCATTCGGTACTACAATATCTTTTCCATCAAAGGTCTCTAAAATAGTTGAGCGCATATTGAGAGCGCGAATCGTCCCGCTTCGACCATCATCAAGCTCGATAAAATCACCAACCGTGAGGGATCGATCTAAAAGAATAATAATTCCAGAAATAAAGTTTGATGCAATTGCTTGCAAACCAAATCCAAGACCCACACCTAACGCACCACCAAAAACTGCTAAAGCAGTTAGGCTGATCCCCATCACTTGTAATAACAAGATAAAGATAATGAAGAACAGCGCAATCTCAAAAAGCTTGGCAAAAACTTCTCTAGTGCCTTTATCTAAATTTTCTTGCTTGCGAATATATTGTTTACCCGAATCATTTGATATTCGCCCTAACCAAAATAAAATCGAACCAAAAATTAATACTCGAGCGATCGCATGCAAAGAAAGTGAAATGTTGCCGAGCTGTAATTTAATAGAATCTAAATAAGCTGTGACATTATCCAACCATCCAAATACATACAGCACCGCTATGGGGATGATGATCCATTTAACGAATTTTCTTACTGCATCACTATTTACAAATTGCCGACTAACAGAATAAATAACCGCGACGACAGAAAGCCCTTGTGCAATTTTAATTAACCAAGATTGATTAACCGTGGCATCACTTAACGCAACCGCTACACCAAGAAAAACAAATGAAAATAAAGCAAACAACACGCCTTTTAGACGAAACAAGAATCCGCGCCATTTACTCATTGACCCAGGTTGAGGTGGGTCCGATGGCGCCTTAAAAGATTTACCTACAAATTTTGCAATTACAAATGCAAATGTTAATGCAGCAAAAATCAGCCCAAGCTGCGCATAAAACTGTGGACTTTGCGCCCACGCTAAAATCTGTTGATAAATTTGCTCAACTGTAGATTGAATTTTTTCAAAATCAATCTTGCTGGTTAAATCGGATGCATCAATACCTACATCTTCTGGAATTTTCGCTTCTACTTGTTCAGACTCAGACACGGCAAACTCACTCCACGTTATTATTTAACGGTTATTCTCGCAAATTTACGCTTACCGACTTGAAATACAGCGTTTACACCCGACTTAAAAATTTTTTTCGGGTCAGCAACTTTCTCTCCATCAACTTTTACCGCCCCTTGTTTTATCATTCTCATCGCCTCAGATGTGCTGCTGACTAATTCTGCATTTTTTAGAAGATTTGCGATCGCGATAATTCCATCCACACAAGTTACACTCTTCTCAGGCATATCTTCTGGTATTGCACCTTTTTGAAAACGCTGAATAAAATCAGTTCGCGCAGCTTCTGCAGATTTTTTATCATGAAAACGTTCAATAATTTCTTCGGCAAGTTTAAATTTAACGTCGCGTGGATTTGCACCTTCATTAACTTCTTTCTTAAGGCTTTCAATTTCAGTGATTGAACGAAAACTTAATAAATCATAATAGCGCCACATTTTTTCATCATCGACACTCATGATTTTGCCAAACATATCGCTTGGTGAATCCGTGATACCGATGAAATTATCCATCGACTTAGACATTTTTTCAGTGCCTTGCGTGTAGCCTTCTAAAATTGGCATGGTCATAATCACCTGAGGTTCCTGGCCACATTCTTTTTGCAGTTCTCGCCCAACCAACAAGTTGAATTTTTGATCTGTTCCACCAAATTCAACATCAGCTTTTAGCTCAACGGAATCTTGCCCTTGTATTAGTGGGTATAAAAATTCATGAATTGCGATGGGTTGGCCGCCTTTATAGCGCTTATCAAAATCATCGCGTTCTAACATTCGTGCCACTGTGTGTTTGGAAGCTAAAGTAATAATGTCTGCTGCACTCTTTTGGCCCATCCACTCGCTGTTAAATGCAATCGTAGTTAAATCTGGATCTAATATTTTAAATATCTGATCTTTGTACGTCTTGGCATTTTCCAGAACATCCGCTTCAGATAAAGGCTTACGCATGACATTTTTGCCGGTTGGGTCGCCAATCATTCCGGTGAAATCTCCAATTAGAAAGATCACTTCATGCCCAGCAAGCTGAAATTGACGCAGCTTGTTGATGAGCACGGTATGCCCTAAATGCAGATCTGGAGCGGTCGGATCAAATCCAGCTTTTACCCGCAATGGCCTGCCCTTTTTAAGCTTAGTCTTAAGCTCATCCAGCAACAGCACCTCTTCAGTACCGCGTATTAGCTCAGAAATCTCGATATTTGATGTATTTTCAACCATTTTTAGCCTTGGCGTACCGATTGCCCAAATCGAGCGACCAGTTGGAAGAACTTGTATTTAGAAGAATTATGTATCTTGTTAAATTCATTGACCAATGGATACAGGGACGTTATTTTATGCCAAAAATTGAAACAAAATCCGTGGATTACAATTCATTAATTGGGAGTGACTTTAAAAACATCGCGCCAAATTCTAGGGGCGCACGTCACCATATTCCAGTTTACTTTTCAATTGCCGCAGCTTTAGTAGGTGTATTAATTGTAAGTGTTGTTTTAGCCCAAACTAAACAATCATCAACATCTAATTCCGACAATATAAATCAAAACTTATCTGAAATTGAGTTGTTAACGAATACTGATGTAGAAAATGAACAACAAGTATTAGGCGATCAACTCAATATCGCATTAGAACTTAAGCCTGTTACAGAGCAAAGCCAAAGTCAAACGTTAGCTTTACGTGATGAACAAAGCTATTCACAAGAAATAATTTCAGATGATGATACAGAAAATTTAGAAATCATCGAACCAGTTGAATCCACAAGCGATGTCACTGTCGTTGTGAAAAAAGGCGATACGCTTTCTTCAATTTTCAATGAGCTTGACATGCATAGCGAGCTCACTCGCATTCTTAATTTGGGTAAAGCAGCAAAACCATTTAAGAAAATTTATCCTGGACAAAAGTTACATTTTACTTTTGGAATTGAAGGAATTGATAAACTAGAACTTGAAAAAAGTGTTACTAATTCTTTACTCCTACATAAAGACAATGATTCGTTCATTGTTGAAGAATCACAGCGAGAACTCGATAGTATTTCTCAAGTTGCTACAGGTAATATCGACCAATCCCTATTTTTAGCCGGACAAGATGCAGGTATGTCGGATAGCTTGATTATGGCACTAGCGAGCATTTTTGGCTGGGATATCGATTTTGCATTAGACATTCGCCAAGGTGATTCTTTTACTGTGATGTATGAAGAACTCTATTTGGATGGTGAAAAAGTGGGTGATGGAAATATCATCGCAGCAGAATTTATTAATGATAAACGCACATATCGCGCCTATCGCTATTCCGATAGTAAAGATAAAACTGAATATTACTCTCCCGATGGCAAAAGTATGCGCAAACCTTTTATGCGCACACCGGTTGATTTAGCTCGTATCAGCTCGCACTTTAATTTAAGAAGAAAGCATCCAGTACTTAATAAAATTCGCGCGCACAAAGGTGTAGATTATGCTGCCCCTACTGGGACACCGATTAAAGCAACGGGTGATGGTAAAGTGGTTCATAGGGGAACAAAAGGTGGCTATGGTAAAACCATTATTCTTAGACATGGTAATACCTACACTACGCTCTACGCACATATGTCCAAGTATGCACGCAAAACGGGTGTGGGCTCTCGGGTTAAACAAGGACAAATCATTGGGTACATAGGCAGTACTGGCTTGTCTACCGGACCACATCTTCATTATGAATTTCGTGTTAATGGCGTGCATCGCAATCCTTTAAAAGTGAAATTGCCAAGCGCTAAGCCGTTACCAGATTCTGAAATGGAACGCTTTCAAACATCAATTCAACCACTCATTGTACAACTAGATGCGTTTACACAAAGCGCAATAGTTATGCACGACCTATAATTACCAACTAATTATATGCCCGAATATTTTATTGGGCTCATGTCGGGTACCAGTGTCGATGCAATCGATGCAGTACTTATGGATTTTTCACAATCCGATACACATATCGTCGCAGCCATTAGTCAAACAATAGATCAATCATTGCGCAGCGAAATCAATTCTCTGATTGCCAAAAAACAACTTCCAACTGATTACAAAGATATTGATGAACAATTTGCACAAGCATCAAGTAACCCAATAAAAAAACTTCTTAAACAATGCTCAATTGAGACTGAAAATATCATTGCGATTGGCAGTCATGGTCAAACAGTCTTCCATGATCCAAAAGGCATTCCACCCGTTTCAATTCAAATCGGAGACCCACAAAAAATAGCGAACACCACAAACATTCCTACTATTGGAAATTTTCGCCAAGCAGATATTGAAGCAGGAGGCGAAGGAGCACCACTTGCCTGTGCGTATCATAATGCTGTGCTGAAAAACCCTGATGAAGAACGTGTCGTTATAAATCTGGGAGGCATTGCAAACATTACCAAGCTTCCACAAAATGAAAGTGATCCAATCATTGGATTTGATACCGGACCTGCAAGCACGCTCATGGATGCCTGGGCACAAAAACATTTAAACACAGCTTATGATCAAGATGGCGAATGGGCAAAAAGCGGTGAAGTGAACAAAGAATTACTAGAACAAATGTTGCAAGACATTTATTTTTCAATGCTTCCGCCCAAATCAACCGGTCGTGAACATTTCAACTTAAATTGGCTACAACAATTTTTGAGCAATACTCTAGAAACAATCCCTTTAGAAAATGTCCAAGCAACCCTACTAGCACTAACAGTCTATACGATTGCGGACAGTATAGACGCGTGGTGCCCGCAAACGAAAAAAATATTGTTATGTGGTGGAGGGAGTGAAAATAATTACCTCATTCAACAGCTGGAAAAAATTCTAGACAAGATAACCTTTCAACAAACCAGTGACTATGGTGTACCTTCGAAATGGATGGAAGCCATGGCTTTTGCATGGCTCGCAAAACAAAATATAGAAGGTAAACCCGGAAATATTCCAAGTGTTACAGGAGCAGATAAATCTGTAGTTCTTGGCGAGCAGTTCCAACCAAAAGTATCAGTTTAATTTAAATTTTCAAAAGAAATTAATTCAACTTTACCCGTTTCCGCATTCCACAGATATACATCAGACTTTCTCGCCAACTGCGCACCTTCGTGACCATAATTGGTATCGAATACAACCAAGTGTCCATTGCCAGACACCGCAGAATGTGCCGCCATAACATTTGCTTCATTGGGTCCATCAAACTTCGTCATGACATCCATTTTGTTCTCAACTAAGTCTTTA
>JBCCEI010000103.1:0-6430 GCA_039030355.1 Pseudomonadota bacterium
AACAAAAATTCGTACGCGGTGTTGATTTGATTCATCATCAGGTGTGTTTTGCATTGCCCACAAGCGTAGTTTAATGCTCCATAATGCGATTGATATTGGGTTTGCTTTTGAACCAGGCGGCTTTGGCGGCAAGTTAGAAACATCAGGTCCTAACTTAGTGATCGTAGGTATTGAGCTTACAACATCAAACTTTTCACTTTCACGTTTTACAAATTTATCAATATCAGCGAAATTCTTGTGGCGCAGTTTGCCAATATATTCTTCAGAGCTAATGCTACCATCGGCATTTATAGGAAAAATTACAACATCAAGTGACTTATACCAGCCCTGAGTTACCAGTCGTTGATCTTGGGTGTATAGCAACACGCCGCCCAAGACAACTACCAAGAATAGAATTCTTAGATTCTTAAAAGTAAATATGCGCATTACCCAAGCATAAGATTTATAATTGGTAGCACAACAAATCTTAGATTACTGGTTAAAAACAAAAGCCATTTGGTAATTAATTCAAGTTCATGACATATCAAGTCAAGCTTAAATCTGGAAAATATACATTCTCAGCGGATTCACATGAGTCTATCTTAGATGCAGCGATTCGTGCTGGCGTACCGCTTAATTATGGCTGTAGTAATGGCAATTGTGGATTGTGCAAGGCAAGAGTATTTTCTGGCGATATCAAACCACTTCGTTCCCATGATTTTGTGATACGTGACGCCGACAAAATTCAGGGTGATGCCTTAATGTGCTCTAACGCATGTCATAGTGATGTAGTAATCGATGCGAATGTTGCACAAAGTGTAAGTGATATCCCTATACAAGAGTTGCGTGTAAAGGTTCGTAAAATTGATCGAGTTAGTGATGATTTGGCGATAATTAGTTTACAGGTGCCACGTACAGTGCGACTGCGATTTCTTGCAGGCCAATATATGCGTGTGTACGACGATCAGCAGCGTTCACATGAATTTGCTATAGCGAGTTGTCCCTGTGATGAAAAGCGTATCGAGTTTCATGTGCGTAAGTTAGATGAGGATGCTTTTTCAGATTTAGTCTTCAAGCAACTTAAAATTGGTGATTGGTTAAATATCCAAGGACCATTTGGTGAATTTGTAATTGATGATTCAAGTGATGCACCAATTGTGATGATTGCATTTGACACCGGATTTGCAGCTATAAAAAGTTTACTCGAACACACTACCGCGCAAGAAAAAGAGCGTCCACTTTATTTATATTGGTTAGCTTGTGGTGCAGAAGGATTATATTTAGATAATTTATGTCGTTCATGGGATGATGCGTTAGATGAATTGCATTATCTGCCATTGCATATGCAACGTGGTATCAATGAAATTCTAGATAGTGAATATGAAGGAATGTGTCATATTGAAGATGCATTTTCAGCGTCATTGCATCATATAGAGCATGTGCTTAATTCTGAAGTGTATTTAGTTTCACCCGAACCAGTTGCAAAATTGGTCGAGCAACTATTAATTGCAAAGGGGTTTGAGGCTGCAAGTATTCATCATGAAGTTATTCGAGGTAATCCTAATTTAAAATGTATACACCCAATTTCTGAATCATGATTGATTGTAAATGTAGTTTTAGTATTACGTTAATCACAGAAGATTTTAATTGTGAAAAGGCCCAGCTTGTAACACGGCGTGCTGGACCTGATATAGCATGTTCATCTGAACAAGGTAGTAAAAACTGCAAACAAATATACACAGATTTAAAAGAAGTTGGTTTACTTGCTTTTGATGCCGAAGACGATCTATTGAAGACCCCTGCCAGTGTTTTCACTAAGATTCAATTTGCCGGCTTGCTTGGGATACAAAAAGAAATTAATAACGATGAGTCTATTGCGAAAAAAGTCGATAATATTTACCAAATAGTCTATAAAGCATTGCAAACGTCACAGGACTATAAAAGAGTAGTGGATGTGATGATGTCTTATAAAATTAAACGTAAGAATAGAGTTAAACAATAGATTAATCGATATGGAGTGTTTATGAGTTTTCAAACAATTATTTCTGTCGAAGAGTTAAACGAAAACATCAATCAGAAAAGTTGGTGTCTTTTTGATTGTCGATTTTCATTGAAGGATCCAAAAGAGGGCTTAGTTAAATTTAACCAAGGACATATACCAGGCGCACAGTTTGCAGATATGGATACAGATTTGTCATCTACGATGACGACAAATTCTGGTCGGCATCCGCTTCCAGATCCAATTGAACTTATTGAAAAGTTGCAAAATTGGGGGGTGAGTAATGCTTCACAAGTCATTTGTTATGACGATATGTCTGGCGCATTTGCCGCGCGTATGTGGTGGCTTATGAAATGGTTAGGTCATGATGATACAGCTGTTTTGGATGGTGGACTAAGTCAGTGGACTAAAAGTAACTTGCCGATTGAGACAGATGTGCATTCAAGACCAGTAGGTACATTTAACGGTGAAGCAAATAATAGTATGTGGGTTGATATTAATTTTATTCAAGAACAACTGGAGCTAAACAAAATACATCTGCTAGATGCTAGAACCTCGGATCGATATACAGCAAAAGATAGGAAAACTGATCCAGTCGCGGGCCATATTCCAGGAGCATTAAGCTTTCCCTTTGCGGCAAATTTAACTAAACAAGGTAAATTTAAACCGGCAAAAGATTTACATAAACGTTTTTCGAATGTATTTTCGAATGATCAAACTGAGGTAATTAACATGTGTGGCTCGGGTGTAACTGCCTGCCATAATTTGCTCGCAATGAGCATTGCTGGATTGCCATTGACTCGCTTATACGTTGGTTCTTGGAGCGAATGGATCAAAGAAAAAAGTCGACCAGTGGCGACTGGGGAAAGTTGAAAATATCCCATAAATCAGTGTCCTAGACAGAATTAATGAAAAATATTGTAACTTTAGTGATGTTCATCATGTGACTTGATCCGCTTATAAGCTAGATTCTAGAGCTTGTTCACAAAGCAAACTATTATTTTCAGTGAATATATTGTGTTCGGCGTGAGTATTGCGTCGGATTGTGAAAATAACCCATAAAAATTAGGCGCCTCAAATTTCTCAAGCTAGCCCAAAATTAATGGCTAGTTCCACTCCAGTGGAACTTCCGGATACAGCTACCACTTCTATGTTGGATGCAGGATCGTTGCCGTTTGCTGTTGCCCTATTGCGTGCTAACGATGGTCGCGTAGTGTTTGCGAATCATTTAATGAGTGTGATTCTTCGCTGTAATGAAAGTGAACTCATTGGGAAAACTATTACTGGTTTGTTTGATGAGGGCAAGCAAAGAAGCGATGCATTCAAGCTTTTGAAGAAGAGTACCTTTGTTCCACCAAAGCAAATCACAATTAAAAATTTTGATAATCAAAGCTTAAATATCATAACAACCTCGTCATTATTAAAGTATCAAAATCAATTATGTATTCTGGTTGCTTTTCAAGCACCACAATCAGATAGCGAAGAAATTAAGCAACTACGTATAGCAGTTGAACGCAACAACTTGGCATTACATGCAGCAAAGATTGGTATATGGAGTTGGGATTTGATGTCTGACCGTGTTGTCTGGGATGACAATATGCATGATCTATTTGGTATTGAAGTTGGTGAATTTTCTGGTGAGCAAAAAGAATTTTTAAATTATATGTTACCTGAAGATCGTGAAGAACAAGTCGAAATTGGAAAGCAATACTATAGAGATGGCGGCACGTTTGACACTAAATTTAGAATACTACGACCAGACGGCGAAACACGCGTTATCATTAACAGGGGTGAGGCAAATAAAAATGCTCAAGGAGTTGTTATTAATGTTGTCGGAGTATGTTGGGATGTCACAGAGAACTTTGCACTAAGTGCAAAAATTGAACATCAAGCCGTACATGATCCATTAACAGGGTTATTAAATCGTTTTGAAATGCAGCAAAGACTGCAGCAATTATTAAATTCATTGCAAGATGAACCAACTGAAAATACGTTCTGCTATTTTGATCTTGATCGATTTAAAGTCGTGAACGATACCTGTGGCCATGAAGCTGGTGATGAGTTATTGCGACAAGTATCCGAATATCTAAAACCATACATAACTGAAAAAGATACATTTGCACGCATGGGTGGTGATGAGTTTGCGTTGATTATTACTGATTGCTCAGGAGATGAGGCACGTAAAGTCGCTGAAACCTTATTACAAGCGATAGAAAATTTTCATTTTGAATGGAGCGGTAAAGTTTTTGATACCAGTTTAAGTATGGCGATGGTGCCCATTTCTGCTGAAAAAACCGTTAGTGAAATACTAGGAACGGCAGATGTATCTTTATCTGCAGCTAAGGATGGTGGTCGAGGTCGTATTCATGAATATAGGCCGCATGATTCAACTGTAATTCGTCGGCATGATGAAATGCATTGGGTGTTACAGCTTGAAGATGCTTTACGCTCAAATCGTTTTCAACTTAATTTTCAGCCTATCCAACCACTTCAGGATGAAACTGAAGAAGGCTTGCACTATGAAGTGTTACTTCGTGTATTGGATGATGATGGTGCAGTAATGTCCCCGCATGAATTGTTAAATGCTGCAGAACAATTTGATATGGCAACGCGTGTCGATTCATGGGTGGTTAATGCATTGTTTGATTGGCTTAAGAAGCACCCAGATCATGTTCACAAACTAAGCTTATGTTCTATCAACCTTTCCGGTGCCTCGATAGGTGATCCAACATTCCTTGCTTTTTTAAAGGAGAAACTTCAAGACTCTGAAATTTTGGCAAATAAACTTAGTTTTGAAGTTACTGAAAATGCTGCGATTAAAAATATTGTCAAGGCGAGAGACTTTATTAATACTATTAAAGACTTTGGTTGTAAATTTGCGTTAGATGATTTTGGAAGCGGCCATTCATCATTTGCATATTTAAAAGATCTTCCAGTTGATATTCTAAAAATTGATGGTGTGTTTGTTAAAGGTATTCACTTAGAACCGGTGAATTATGCAATGGTCAAGGCAATTAATGACGTTGGCCAAGTGATGAAAATGAAGACCATTGCAGAATATGTTGAAAATGAAGAAATTTGTAATGAGTTAAAAAAGATTGGTGTTGATTTTGGCCAAGGTTATTTTTTTGGTAAGTCGGAAAAGCTTGATGAAGTGATTGTTGTAGACTCAATGATAGCTGAGCCTGACGAGCTTGGTACTGGTACAAACTATACACCATAATTTTTTAGTTCCCTCTCGTTCTTAATAAATTAATCTGATTCTGCTATGGTTTAAATCCATATCAGAATATTGGAATTAATTTTGAAATTTTGTAGTAGTTGCGGTTCTGCAGAGATCACACAAAAAATTCCTAAGGGTGATAACAGACCACGTTATGTATGTTCTGCATGCAATGAAATTTTTTATCACAATCCAAATATCGTCGCAGGATGTATTGCGGAATGGCAAGATAAAATTTTAATGTGCAAGCGTGCAATCGAGCCACGCTATGGAAAATGGACTTTGCCTGCTGGGTTTATGGAAAACCAAGAAACGATGCACGAGGCGGCAGCACGCGAAACGCAGGAAGAAGCAACAGCTGAAGTAATTAATCTAAGTTTATATACCATGTATAACTTGCCGCACATCAGCCAGGTGTATGTCATATTTCGTGGAGATTTAGTTGAAGGTGAAGCAAGCCCTGGGATTGAAAGCTTGGAAGTGGCACTAATGGATGAAGCTGAAATTCCGTGGAATGAAATCGCTTTCCCGGTAATTAAGGAAACGCTTGAAGTATATTTTGATGATAAGCGTAATCATGCAAATTTTGATTTACGATATGGGGATATGCTGAAGTTGGGCGATCGAAAATTTGATATCAAACGATATTAATGTCTAAAAAAAAGTCTCTGCTTTCTATCATTGAACTTGGTGGTTATCCTGATTTATCTTCAACATATAAGAAGTATGGATACAAGCCAATTGTAGTCTACAGTATGCGTAAAGCGTTAACGGTGCTCAAAAAAGAAAAGCCGAAGGTTGTGGTTGCTGAATTTAATTATCAATCAGACTTTCGTGATCGTACCAGTACTTTGGAATCTTTAATCGCAGTTGCGCAAAGAAATACTGCCATGAAACTTGTCATATTTTATGAAAAAGAATACGTACACCAGTTTGAAAAATTACAGTCTAGATATGAATTTTATGCAAGTTTTGCCTATCCAATAGCAGAGCACCAAATTGAAGAAGTTTTGACAAGGATAGAAGCTTAAGATTTTTCTTGCTTAGCTTTTCCGCCCAAGCAAGGAGGTGATTTTCGTACTTCGCCTTTTTTTTCAAGCCACTCTGAAGGTGTAAGAGTATTTAAAGATAGTGCATGTACCTCGCCTTCAAGCTCTTCTTTAAGCAATTGATTTAAAATTCGATGACGAGCAACAAGCATTTTGTTTTCAAATTCCATCGACACAACC
>JBCCEI010000104.1:0-6425 GCA_039030355.1 Pseudomonadota bacterium
CGGATTGGATTGAGGGCGACGTACCTCTATCACAAGCAATCATTGATGCGGGTGCAGAGCAGTATGCAGCGGACAACAAGATTGCTGCACGTCCTTGCTCAGCTGACAACAATGATGATGACTTCGATCTTTAAGATTTAATTTATAGATTGAATAAATAAATCATTTACTTCTTCGCAACTGGCTAACATCTTTTGGCCAGTTGCAGAAGAAGATTTAAACAAGCTAATTCTGATTTATTATTTTGAATAAAAAATAAATCAGAGATAATTTGAGAAATTAAATAAGCATAGTTAATCTAAAAAATCAGGAAGATTTACGATTAGGAAATAGATATGAGCGATACACCATTACTTTCAATTAACAATATTGAAGCAATTTATGGCGGTGCGATCTTGGCATTGCGCGGTGTTACCTTGAACGTGAACAAGGGAGAAATCGTATCGTTATTGGGTGCTAATGGTGCTGGTAAAACTACTACACTTAAAGCCTGCTCACGTTTGCTAGAGGCAGAACGTGGGGAGGTCACCAAGGGAATTATTGAATTAAATGGTGAAGATATTTCAACGTACAATGCTTTTGAAATGGTAAAGCAGGGTGTAGTACAAGTACTTGAAGGAAGACATATTTTCGCTCACTTAAATGTAGAAGAAAATTTGTTAACGGGCTCGTTCATTCAAAACATGAGCAAAGAAGAAACCAAACGAAACCTTGATCATGTATATGAATTATTTCCACGTATTAAAGAACGCCGCAAAAACCCTGGCGGATTGTGCTCGGGTGGTGAGCAACAAATGATTGCAGTTGGTCGTGCACTCATGTCAAAACCAAGTTTGATTCTTTTAGATGAGCCATCAATGGGTCTTGCACCTCAATTTATTGAGCAAATTTTTGAAATTGTGAAGCGTCTAAACGAAGAAGAGGGTGTCAGCTTCTTAGTTTCAGAACAAAACGCGATGGTCGCATTACGCTATGCACAAGTAGGTTATGTAATTGAAAATGGCCGCGTAGTTAAGAAAGGATTAGCAAAGCAATTGCTAGAATCATCCGATGTGGCAGAAATGTATATGGGTGGTGGTAAAGATAAACCTTCTTTCGATGGCGTGAAGTACTATCACCGTCGGCGCCCCTGCGTAGTCTAAGACCTTCCTAAAACACTCATTATCCGCGTGAGCTTCGTAAGCTCCGTACGCAAATCCTCAGGTATTGCAAATACAATCGATTCTCCGAGTGGTTCTTACTCACTCACACAACAAAATAACTGTTTTATAAGCACTTTAAATGTCTGCATTAGGTCAAAAGTGATCATTCAAGCCACTTGTACATAACGAGCGCATCAACCAATCCGTTTTCTGGATGGTTAAATGCTTTTGGCAATATGCCAACTGTTTTAAATCCTAGTTTATTCCACAGTCTTACCGCGCCTTCATTTGTAGAAGCTACGAAATTAAATTGCATGGCTCTGTAACCTAGCTCAATTGCAATTCGTTGCGAATGCTCACACATAGTAGTTGCCAGACCTTTCCCTCTTGCAGCAGATGACACCATATAGCCACAATTACAGATATGATCGCCTGGGCCATTCTGATTTGTTTTAATGTAGTAAGTGCCGAGTATTTTATCACCTTCTTCAATAACAAAAGTTTTTCTTGGGGTTTGAATCCAAATCTTTAAAGCATCTTCCTTTGATGTATCTGATTGAAATGCGTACGTGTCACCGGTTGATACAACTTCATGAAAGATAGGCCATATATCATCAAAGTCTTCTTTGGTTGCTTCTCTAATATTCATTAAAACGAAAATTGAATGTCCGCTTTGGTTTGTTAGCGGATATCTTATGCTGCCTTCTCTAAACGTGACAACCAAATTTTTAATCCTGCGGCATTAAGGCTAATGTCCGGTTGTAGAAATTTGACTGAGTATTCGATTTTTTCGTTTTTGTAATTTTTGCTTAATCTTTGTTTCAAATAATCATTTATTTCGTTGCGAATTTTGTTTTCTGAATCTTCAACATTTAAGTATTGTTTAGTAATTTCGACATACTTTGCAATATCTTGCCTAAGTTCTTGCTCAAGTCGTTCGACTTCTGTAATGCGTCCATAATGGGTTAGGAATATATTTTTAGGTTTGTGATCCAGGATTTTATCCAGTGATGTATACCAGGGATCTGGTTCAAATTGTACGGGTGTGGTTGTGGGTAATATAAAAGCGCCTGCATCAGAGTCGAGTTGTCGATAAGACAGGCCAAAAGTATCGCCAGTAAATACACTTTCGCTCTTTTTGTCATATACACAAAAATGATGGCGTGCATGACCAGGAGTGTCGAGAAATTTTAGCGTTCTATCATCTAAATTTATTTCAAAGTTATCTACTGCAGAAATTACACGCTCTTTATCAATTGGTATCACTTCACCAAAATAATCTTTGAACTTTTCTTTTCCATATACTGCAGTGGCGCCCATAATAAGCTTACTTGGGTCGATCATGTGCGCCACACCACGTGGGTGTATTATCAATTTTGCATTTGGGAATTTACTCATCAACAATCCTGCGCCGCCGGCATGATCTAAATGAACATGGGTTGGAATAACGTAATCTACATCATCAATATTTATATTTTTTTGTTTTAGGGTATCTAAAAGGAGCGGAACACTGTTGCCAGTACCAGTGTCGATAAATGCAGCTCGGCCATTTTGCACCAACAAATAACACGCAGCATAACCAGGCTGCATGTACATCGTGTCAATGCAGGTAATGCCCGAACCATATTCAAGCAGTATAGGTTGCATGTTCTAAGTAATACTTTTTAGCTTTATAGTTTATTTGGGCTTACGATGATGCCATCTTCATCTGCATACAAATGGTGTCCTGGGACAAATTCGATATCAGCAAAATGCACTGTTAATTCTTTTTCACCGATGCCCTTTTTCTCGGTTTTCATTGGCAAGGTGCCCAATGCTTTGCATCCAATGCCAATGGTGGCAATCACACCTGAGTCACGTATACATCCGTTTACGACAATGCCGGACCAATTGTTATCTGCACCGGCTTGTGCAAGTAGATCTCCAACCAGTGCGCGACGTGTGGAACCGCCACCATCGATGACTAAAACTTTTCCTTCTCCAGGTGACTTTAGCGCTTCACGTACAAGTGAATTATCTTCAAAACATTTGATTGTAAAAATCTGACCCGAGAAAGATATGTTGCCACCATAATCTTTAAAAAGTGGTTGGGCGACGGATATATTTCCTTCATGGTCGTCACATAGATCTGCAGTTTTAAATTGCATTTTGAGTTCCTTAGTTTTCTCGTTGTTTTGGATTTGGTGTTTACGCCAAATCGTTCGCTCATATCATGTGCTAAATATACCCCATGATAGATAGCAAATACCTTATTCACATATGCATAAACATGAATCTTATTTGCCTATTCACGACTTGCATGACTGATATCTCAATTTCTATAGTCACTCTAAATTAGGATCTGTTAATATACACGGCCCAATTGAAAATTGGGTGTTTAGGGGTCGATTCAACAAATAATTGTGTAGGGGTTTTTAAGGAGAAGATCGTGAGCAAAAGCAGAGCAGAGCAAATAAAAGAATTAGAACAAGACTGGGCAAATAATCCACGTTGGGCAAGTGTAAAGCGCGATTACAGCGCGGAAGATGTTGTACGTTTACGCGGTAGTGTTCAGCCAGAATATACCGTTGCACGTAATGGTGCTGAAAAGCTTTGGGAAAAGGTAAATGGTAGTGCTAAGAAAGGCTATGTTAATGCTTTTGGTGCAATTACTGCCGGCCAGGCAATGCAACAAGCAAAAGCTGGTTTAGAAGCAGTTTATCTTTCAGGTTGGCAGGTTGCTGCGGATGGCAACACTTCTGAAACGATGTATCCAGATCAATCACTTTATGCTTACGATTCTGTTCCAACTATGGTGCGACGTATAAACAATACATTTAAACGTGCAGATGAAATCCAATGGAAAGCCATCTCGGATGGAAAGATGTCAGAAAGTGATGCGATCGATTATTTCTTGCCAATCGTTGCAGATGCTGAGGCAGGATTTGGCGGTGTATTAAACGCATTTGAATTAATGAAAAACATGATCATGAATGGTGCGGCAGGTGCGCACTTTGAAGATCAGTTAGCTGCGGTAAAAAAATGTGGTCACATGGGAGGCAAAGTTTTAGTGCCTACACAAGAAGCTTGTCAAAAGTTAACAGCTGCGCGATTAGCAGCTGACGTAATGAATGTTCCAACAATTGTCTTGGCGCGTACTGATGCGGAAGCGGCAAATTTATTAACCAGTGACTTTGATGACAACGACAAACCTTTCCTAACCGGTGAGCGCACACAAGAAGGTTTCTATCGTGTTAAGAATGGTTTGGAACAAGCGATTAGTCGTGGTGTTGCGTATGCTCCATATGCAGATTTAGTGTGGTGTGAAACCGGCAAGCCTGATATTGGTTTTGCGCGTGAGTTTGCGCAAGCGGTACAGGCAGCAGTTCCTGGGCAACTTATGTCTTACAACTGTTCACCATCATTCAACTGGAAGCAAAATTTAAGTGATGCTCAAATCGCAAGTTTCCAAGAAGAATTATCAGATATTGGTTATAAATTCCAGTTTATCACCTTGGCCGGCATTCACTTAAACTGGTACCGTACTTTCGACTTGGCGCATAACTATGCTCAAGGTGAAGGTATGAAACATTATGTCGAAATGGTTCAAGAGCCAGAATTTGAGGGCCGTGATCGTGGTTATACATTCGTATCTCACCAACAAGAAGTGGGTGCTGGTTACTTTGATGATGTAACTACTGTAATTCAAGGTGGTGCATCTTCTGTAACCGCTCTTACGGGTTCAACTGAAGAAGAACAGTTTTAAAGTTATTTAACTAACCCAAATCTTAGATTAACCCGGTATGCCCTTAACATATCGGGTTTTTTTATGCACATGTATTGTAATACCTTGTCTTTAAGGCATGTCTTTATTATATAAACTATAATTAAACCTAAATACATTAATAAAATTTTGAGGACCATTAATGGCGAAGCAGCCTTACCAACATGTTCAAGTTCCAGCAGATGGAGCCGCGATCCAGTTAAATAAAGATGGCACATTAAATGTACCTGATTATCCAATAATTCCTTTTGTAGAAGGGGATGGAATTGGTATTGATGTGACGCCAGTAATGCGTCGTGTGGTTACCGCTGCTGTTGAACAAGCATATGCAGGTAAACGCCGCATTTGTTGGATGGAAATTTATGCAGGTGAAAAAGCTTCGCGTCTTTATGGGGCGACAAGTTTTCTCCCTGATGAAACTTTGGATGTAATGCGTGAGTTCATTGTATCTATCAAAGGACCACTTGCTACCCCAGTGGGCGAGGGAATGCGTTCATTAAATGTCTCAATAAGACAAGTGCTGGATTTGTATGCATGTGTACGACCCATTCGTTATTTTTCTGGTACACCGACACCGTTACGTGATTCGGGCACTACTGATATGGTAATTTTTCGTGAGAATACGGAAGATATATATGCAGGGATTGAATGGGAGGCGATGAGTGCAGATGCGAAGAAAGTGATCCAATTTTTAACTGAAGATATGAGTGTGACAAAAATACGCTTCCCTGAAACTTCGGGTATTGGCGTGAAACCAGTTTCTAAAGAAGGTTCTGAGCGATTAATTCGTAAGGCCATACAATATGCTATTGATAATGACCGTGAAAATGTATCTTTAGTGCATAAAGGTAATATTATGAAATTCACAGAAGGTGCATTTCGTAATTGGGGCTTTGATTTAGCAGTTCGGGAATTTGGTGCTGAATTGATTGGTGACGGGCCATGGTGCAAATTTAATAATCCAAACACAGGCAAAGAAATTATAGTCAAAGATGTGATAGCAGATAACTTTTTACAGCAAATTCTTTTAAATCCACAAGACTATGATGTAATCGCAACATTAAACCTTAATGGTGACTACATTTCGGATGCTCTAGCTGCACAAGTGGGTGGTATCGGAATAGCTCCTGGTGGAAATATATCTGACAGCATTGCAGTATTTGAAGCAACGCATGGCACCGCTCCAGGATTTGCAGGCAAGAATCGCGTTAACCCTGGTTCAATCATCTTATCGGCAGAAATGATGTTGCGATATATTGGTTGGGATGATGCAGCAGATTTGATCGTCAAAGGCGTAGAAGGAGCGATTGCAGCTCGAACGGTCACTTACGATCTTGCACGTGCACGTGCGGGATTTGCATCCAAGATTGTAAAAGGACGTAGACCCGGCACTTCTAAAGATGTCCAGGAAGATCTAGAGCGACTCATGCCAGGTGCGACATTAGTTAGCACGTCTGGTTTTGGAGAGGAAATCATAAAAAATATGGCATTGGATATCTAAGCGCTATTTTAATATTTAC
>JBCCEI010000105.1:0-6306 GCA_039030355.1 Pseudomonadota bacterium
CCATGTTGACATGAAAATTCAAGATCAGTTAGTTCTGTCGCGATAACTAACGTGAACGCAATTGGCAACTTAATAGTATCTTCAAGTTCCTTTTGATTTTTGTTCAACCATTCTAAATTAGAATTTTCTTCAGTTAAGCCTGATAAAACTCTTAGTGTTTGTGATACCGGAGTTGGACATGAGACCCCATGCGGATCAAAACCTGATGGGTGCTCCATGGGCAGCCAAACATCCACTCTTTCATCTTCATTTGGGTGCAGTAAATTTTGTTTCCATTTTTTTATGTCTTGACCACATTTCTCCCATAGTTGCATAACTAGAAATACTTCTCTTGCGCCGCCATATTGCCCTGCGCCTACTGCTAGAGCTGCCATCAAAGCTGATGCAGATGTGGACCCTCCTACCCCTGCATTCATTGCTGCGCGAACGCTGTGGTCACGTATACCCGGATTTGCTATTGCAACTGCAATGGTTTCTAGTAACTTTGCTTGTTCCTTAGTTGGTTTTTCTAGTTTGAATAGAAGATAAAGATATTCAGCCCAACTAGCTTTACTTAATAAATCACCATAAACATCATAACCAGCACAAAAACATTTTTTAGCTGCAAATGGGTTATCTGGCTCTGGCTCTTCTCGCCAGATTTTAGTATGAATGACTTCTTGTTTTTTTTCCGATGACATAGCAGGTTAACTTCGTGCGTAAACACTTAGCTTGCAATTCGCCGCTAGTTAAATAGTCGTGATTGCAATTAGAATTTAGTTGGAACTTTTTTTCTAAAGTGTACCCAATGCCTTGAGACGATTATCCATGGGTGGCACTTCATTTTTATCGATATATACATCTAATATCGCAGGACCATCTTTTACAAGCTCTCTAACATCCAGATTTTCTAATGTGTCTATTGTATCAACACGTATTGCATTCATACCCATAGAATTTGCAAACTCAACAAAGTTTATTGTAGGCAGCTCAAAACCAATTTTTTCTGCATGACCCAGTTTTTGCCCATGCTTAACCATTCCATATTCTGAATCATTTAATATGATAAACACCACAGGTAGTTTTTCTTGTAATGCTACGGTTATATCACCTCCAAACATCAGCATAGACCCATCACCTGTCAGACATGCCACAGGACGATCTTTATTTGCCAATGCTGTACCAATAGATGAGCCAATTGCCCAGCCCATGGAACCAAACTCTAAACATGTCCAAAAGATTCCACCATTTTCATCTCTTGAGCCGGCTACTCTACGATCATAAGGATGCAAGTAATGTATCGACCACGCCATACTATTGCCAGAATCACATAAGTATTTTGTTTCGGGTGGAAATACTCTGGGCAAAACCTGCATAAGTCTTTGAGGTTTTATTGGAGCGCTGTTATCAAAACACTTCTCTTCTTCTCTCACACGAAAATACTGTTTTAGTGATTCATCAACTTCTAAAACTTGTCCATTAGAATTTTTATCTATGTTGATTACACGATTTACCGAACTTGGGAATTTTTCAATATCGAACTTTTCTTCAATGTGTTCAAAAATTTTTGCAATATCACCACGAACATGCAGTCGTGCCATAGGCGAGTGCATTAAATTGTCTTCTGATGAGTCAATGTGAATTAATTTTTGGTTTAGAATATTTTGATCCCACGTATTACTTGCGGTTTCGCTTAACGTTGTACCAATCGCAACAATGGTGTCCACCTCATTATCAATTGCCTCAATCGCACTTTCATGTCCTGCGAATCCTAATACTCCACGAAACAATGGATGGTATGGGCTCACTAAACCTTTAGCATGCGGAGTCGTAACGATAGTGGCATTAAAATTCATGGCGACATTCAATATTGAGCCAATGCCTTGCGCACAGCCTTCTCCAATAATAAAAACTAGTTTTTTAGAAGAAGAAATTTCACCACAGCAAATGTCTAAGCTATCTAAATCAATGGGGCTTGGCTGCCACAACAAACTTGCCAAGTCATAAGAAGGATAATTTACTGGGCTCACTTGCCGAAGCACATCGAGCGGTATACTCAAATGCGAAGGACCCATAGGTGATCGATAGGCCGTCATAATGGCTGAAGCTAACTTTTGCTCCAACTGATTAATGTGCGAAACCAAGGTACTGTATTTTGTGCAATGCTCAAACATTGCAACCGTATTGATGCCCGTGTCAGTAGATTCCTGCGCAGCATTTCTTCCAAAGTTTTCAATTGCTGTTTGCGCGGTAATCACTAACATAGGCGAGTGATTATCAAATGCTGATGCAACACCAGTAATAATATTCGTCGCACCAGGACCAGCAGTTGTACAACAAACGCCTAAGTTTCCTGTGTTGCGTGAATAACCATCTGCCATGAACGCTGCACCCGTTTCATGCCTCGCAACAATTGATCTCGCCCCGCTGTTCCGTTCACTACGTGCTAGTGCATTGTAGAGTGGCTCGATGGCTCCACCTGGTAACCCAAACACATACTCAACACCAATTTGCTCTAGGTACGAAACGATTAAATCCCCTACCTCATACTTTTCCGCAGTAGAAGGCGTTACTGACGTATTGGTTTTTTGAGCGGGTAAATTCAAAATTTCAACAATTTCTTCAGATGACAATTCGTCATCATTATTGGCAACATCAAGTACTTGCGCCGTGTTGAAACCCTCTCCCTTAATTGCCATGTTATTCGACTCTGTTTTAGTTATATAAAGTTGCGTTTAAAGATACTTGAAAACAATGTTGATAGGTTATTGAGATGGTTACTATTAACAATTATTAACAGCGATAAAAAAGCTTCAGTTCTGATATCAAATTTTCATAATTTTCCGAGATTTAAAGTAAGTTACATGAATTTACATTCATTTAAAATAGGGTTTTAAAACATTACGTTTAGTTGTCTTATAACTAAATGATTTATCGATAACTTATCTTTGAGAAATTACATTTTATTGGAATTTGTAATTATCAATTATTTAACAAATTACGTAATAAATGCACAGAATATATGGGTAATGGTTGTTTATTTTATTGGCAAATTCCAAAAGCAGGGTGAATACCACCACTTCCCACAAGTAATGATAATTTGAAGGAATACTTAAAAACTCCAGATTGGGTAGAGCAACCCACCTCTATTTTTCAAAACGCTCTGATCCAGAATTCAATCTATTTTTTCAGCCTTACCGCATGAATTAAATTTACTTACCCAAGAATAATTACTTAGCGACGTTGTCTAATTAATTACTGTAAATAATATGGTAATAGCACCTTTCATATTTGAATATTTCTTATCAATTGATAGAAAAATTCATTACTGTTTTCATTAAAATTAATGCACACTTGCAGCACATGTCACAGTTCAACACCATATTCATTCATAGAATATTCCTGAACTCAGGTTTAAATCGTGCGTCTAAATAAGTACAACTGCTTATAAGTTACCAATGAATTCTAAATTACAAAAACTTCTCATAGGTTTGATTGGCATATCTGTGATTGTGGTACTTGTAGTTGCTAATAAACAATTTTCTTCTTCTTTATTGCATGAGATTAAACTAGCAAATTCTTTAAAAGTTATTACACGTAATAGTCCAACAACATATTACATTGGTCCTGACGGTCCTACTGGTTTTGAATATGAACTTGCAAAACAATTTGCAGATTATTTAGGTGTTGAATTAAATATCGTTGTACAAAATGAGTTTCATCGAATCTTACCAAGCATTGTTAGCGGAGATGCACACATCGGTGCAGCTGGGATTACTTATACTGAGCAACGCGAAGCCTATGTTGATTTTGGCCCAGAATATACCAAGGTTGTCTCGCAGCTAGCCTATCGATCCGGGCGCCCTAAACCTAAAACTATAGAGGATTTACAAGGCACGCGGGTGGCCGTACTGCAAGGCAGCACACATGCTCAAACGCTTCAAGATCATAAAGAATTTTTCCCAAAATTAGAATGGAAAGAGTATGCCGACTTGACCTCTGAAGACCTTATGTTACTCACTTCGGACCGATTAATTGATTACACCATAGCAGACTCAAACGAACTTGCAGTTACGCGTCGTTACTTTCCTAATTTAAGAGTTGCTTTTGATCTTGGGCCAGAGCAATCACTTGCTTGGGCACTACAACAATCTGAAGATGACTCACTTAGAAAAGCAGTGAATAAGTTTTTTGGACAAATTGAAAAGAATGGAACACTTACACACTTAAAAGAAAAATATTTTGGACATGTAAATAAACTGAGTCCAATTGATAGCCATACATTCTTAAAACATGTTCGCGAACGATTACCAAAGTACGAAAACTTATTTAGAGAAGCTGCGATTGAATATGATCAAGACTGGCGTTTTCTTGCAGCAGTAAGTTATCAAGAGTCTTTATGGAATTCTAAAGCCGTGTCTCCAACAGGTGTAAAAGGCTTGATGATGTTAACGCGTGACACTGCAAAGCAACTTAAAATTGCAGATCGAGTTGATCCACATATGAGTGTTTTAGGCGGCACAGAATATTTTCTTTCTATGCATAGTAAAATTCCTGAGCGAATATCAGAACCTGACCGCACTTGGATGGCATTGGCAGCTTATAACATTGGATTTGGTCATCTAGAAGATGCGCGCATTCTTACTCAAAATGCAGGGGATGACCCTGATTTGTGGATGGATGTTAGAAAGTATTTGCCACTTTTAAGCAACAAGAAGTGGTATGAAAAGACTCGCTTTGGCTATGCACGCGGCAGGGAGCCCGTTGTTTATGTGCAAAATATACGAAATTACTTTGATTTACTGGTTTGGCTGGAAAATAAAGGTGAATTACAATCCCTTTATGCGCAAAATTAGAGAATCCTAATTATCATTTTGGAATATGAATTTTCTTAAATTAATCCTGTTGCCTACGGTGATTCTATTATCAGCGATTTCTCATGGCGCAAACTATGAAAACGTCGATCAATTTAAACAATCCAAACACTATGAAAGTGGAGATTGGGGTGGCTTCAAGGGCGAGAACGAACTTGAAGGCGGTTTGTTTTTATCGCTCGTACCTGGCAAGACTATACTCAAGGACAACACAACCAAGTATCAGTTAAAAATTCGCTGGACTGGTCCAGAGTTATTGTTGATCAATCATGCACAATTGATTCTGCTCATTGATGGAGAACGAATTATTCTTGACCCTTCTAAGACATACAGTCAACACTTAATAGATACGGAAATTACCTCCGATAACAACGATGTTTTTGAGCGTGTAGATTATGACGTTGAAAAACAATTGCTTGCAAAAATTGCCGCCGCTAAAAAAGTAGAATGCGCCTTGTACTCACCAAAAGGTCGTGTTGAAAGATACTTACATAAGAAAAATAAAAAGCAATTTATAGAATTTCTTAAAAAATATTAAACAGAATTTTTGCTATTTCTTTCTACGTGCTTGAAAGAAATTCTGTAGGAGTTTAGCGCTCTCCTCTTCCAACAACCCACCCTGTACTTCAACAGCATGATTGTGACTAGGGTCCGTAAGTAGATCAAACACAGATCCAGCAGCACCCGTTTTTGGATCATACGCCCCAAAAACAAGCTTTTTAATTCTTGCATGTAGCATTGCACCCACACACATTAAACAAGGTTCTAAAGTGACATAGAGCGTTGTGTCAATTAACCGATAGTTGCCAACTGTTTTTGCTGCATCTCGAAGCGCCACGATTTCCGCATGCGCAGTTGGGTCATTGTTCATTATCGATTGATTCCAACCTTTACCAATAATATTATTGTTAAGAACTACCAGTGCACCAACCGGCACTTCTTCTTGATCGCGCGCCCGTTTTGCTAAAGCAAACGCCTGATGCATCCATTTTCGATCGTCATCCAAAATAGTATAGAAATGCTTTATTTATAAAAAGAAATGTAGTGCTTTTCTCTTTCATCTTTCAACATTCCAACTGTTTCATCTATAAATCTATTTCTGTCTTCACGATTTCTAAATACAAAAAAGCACACCGTATCTTTACTATGATAGATCGCTTTCAACTCGTCGTCGATTTCACATATTTCTGTTTGAATATCAGCTTTGATGCAGATCACTTTATTCCCACTCAATGGTAGCAGGTGGTTTTCCAGAGATGTCGTAGGTCACACGTGAGATGCCTTCTACTTCATTAATAATGCGTCGTGATACAAGATCTAAAAATTTATAAGGCAGATGCGCCCATCGCGCGGTCATGAAATCAATTGTTTCTACAGCTCGTAGTGCAATCACATAATCATATTTTCTGCCATCACCCATTACACCAACAGATTTCACGGGTAAAAAAACCGC
>JBCCEI010000106.1:0-6292 GCA_039030355.1 Pseudomonadota bacterium
AAATTTTATTCCTTTTCCCTATGCATGGGTTACTAATATAATTTTTATTTCAACCAAGTAGAGGTACAATGGCAAACTAATTTCTTTTTCAGCCAATTTGTCACTTCCAGTTAGGATGATTTCGCTATCTTCAATAACAGGTTGTTTATTTATGGAGATGGGGCAATGGAAAGCTGTTGGCTTTCATACGGCAACTGTCTTGAACTTTTCCAGCAATGCATCTCTTTTTTGAGTACGGAGTATGTATTTAGCCTTGAGATCTATTAATTCCTATTTTTTTCTCTATTCAAATTAGATTAGGAAGATGTTACTAGACTACATAAAGAATCTTTAAGCTGATACTGCTGGCCTGTATATGCACACACTGCTGTAGCATTTCCTTCGAGTGGCAAATCTAGCTGCTCACCGTAGCAACTCATCCATCCCACCTGTCTTGCTGGCATACCTACCATCAATGCATGTGGTTTAACGTCACTATTTATTACCGCACCCGCTCCAATAAATGCATACTCACCCACTTCGGTTCCACAAATAATCGTACAGTTTGCACCTAAAGTCGCACCTTTTTTTATTATTGTTTTTCGATACTCACTTTTGCGCTCAATTTCAGACCTAGGGTTATAAACATTGGTAAACACCATGCTTGGGCCACAAAAAACATCGTCCTCTATTGTAGCTGCATCATATACTGAGACATTGTTTTGAACCTTGACATTATTTCCAATTACAACATCATTCCCTACATAAACATTCTGGCCAAAAGAGCACTTGCTTCCAATATTTGCTCCAGCACTAATATGTGTCCAGTGCCAAATTCTCGTACCCTCACCTATTTTCGCACCATCGTCAACAATAGCAGTAGGGTGAATTGTTATATTTTCCATTAATAATCCAATGGCAGGGCAACTCTTTTACCATCTTTTGCAGACAAATATGCAGCAATGAGGACCTCGAGAGATTTCAACCCTTCTCTACCATCTGTTTCAGGATCTGCTTCTCCACGTAACACATTAATTACATTGTCGTAATAAAGAGGATGACCAAATCCATATACAGAAGTCGTTTCATAATTTGCTTCATGTATCTTTTTATCCTCATCTAGTGGCTCAGAAAATTCCCAATGCTGAATTTCATTCACTGCAACTCCGCCAACACGAACAGTACCTTTCTCTCCAATGATTGTTATACTTCCTTCAAGGTTTTTTGGATAAGTCAACATCGTTACATTCATGGAGCCTAACGCACCAGAACGCCACTTAATACTAATTACTCCGGTATCTTCAACTTCAATATTTCTCGCAAGTGTGGCGGTGTATGCTTGCATACTCTCTATTGGGCCAATTAACCAATCCAATAAATCAACATAGTGGCTTGCTTGATTCATAAATGCTCCACCATCAAACTCCCACGTTCCTCTCCATTTAGCACTATCATAATATTCCTGTGGCCTAGTCCAGAATACGTTTAAGTTCACCATATAAATACGCCCGAACCGCCCCTTATCAATAGCATTTTTAAGCATCTGGAGAGTTGAATTTCTTCTATTCTGCTTAACTACAAATAGCCGGACATTTGCATCATCACATGCTTTCACCATTCTCAGCCCATCGTGCCAATGTGTCGCCATTGGTTTTTCTGTAATCACATGCTTTCCTGCCGATGCAATCGCAACAGCTTGATCGGGATGTAATCCAGAAGGTGTTGACAAAATCACAGCGTCGGCATTTGAGTTTTTTAGCAAATCAGAAAGATTATTATATGATTTTGCACCAGTTTCAGATTTAGCTAGTTCTAGCGAATCCAAATCGACATCACATATATCAACGAGCTCAGCACGTTCTGAATGAGTTTTTATTGCACTAACATGATTTTTAGAGATTCGCCCACAACCAACAAGTGCAAAGCGAATCTTTCGATCAACGATGGGTTTTGGATACTGAATCATTTATGTAAAACGGTGTGCTAAATAATATTAATTCGATTGCGATATATACCATACAATCTTGTAATGTAAGTTATAGCTAAATTAGATTGGAATATGTTATTTAAAACTAACCTTAAGCTAAATCTCGCATAACTATATATGATATGTGATTTTTTTTGGCTGACTTAATTTGCTAATTTAAAATGGAATGTCATCATCAAAATCATCTGAAGGACCTGCAGCAACTGGTTCTGGATTTGACTGGGCTGATGACTCAGGCATAGTTGCCACGCCTCCCCCTTTGCCGCCTAACATTTGCATTTCATTGGCAACAATTTCTGTTGTGTAACGATCATTACCACTTTGGTCTTGCCATTTTCGTGTTTGTAGTCGCCCTTCCACATATACCTGTGAACCTTTGCGCAGATACTCTCCAGCAATTTCTGCTAAACGACGAAAAAAAACTACGCGATGCCATTCAGTCTTTTCAACTTTTTCTCCGGAAGTTTTATCATTCCATGATTCAGTCGTTGCGATACTGATATTGCAAACCGCTTGTCCACTTGGCATGTACTTAATCTCTGGATCCTGTCCAAGATTACCAACCAAAATTACTTTATTTACGCCTCTCGCCATTTCTATTCACCTGTAATTCTTATTAAATATGTCAGCTCTATTTTACGGTGTTCTGTTATAAAACACATCACATGTATATTTGGCTGTTTGATTTTTGATCATTCACAGTATTTGAGCATCCATGAGAGTTTAGTTAAATGTAATAATGTAATTATCTGATATTTCAGAATTACCGATATTAAACATTCCCTCTAATTTCTATTACCTCTGAATTTTAGCCCTACTTTTAAAATACACGTATATTAGTGGGTTTGATAATTAAGCCATCACTAATGAAACACATCAGCATCCGTGGCGCACGGACTCACAATTTACAAAATATTGATGTTGATCTTCCAAGAGATAAGCTCATTGTCATTACAGGCTTATCTGGGTCTGGAAAATCTTCACTTGCCTTCGACACCATTTTTGCAGAAGGACAGCGCCGCTACGTAGAGTCGTTATCTGCCTATGCACGCCAATTCCTGGCACGTATGGATAAACCAGATGTCGATTCGATTGATGGCTTATCGCCTTCTATATCAATTGAGCAAAAAGCCACTTCGCATAACCCACGTTCTACAGTCGGCACCATCACTGAAATTTACGATTATCTACGTCTACTTTTTGCCAGAACGGGCACACCCAGGTGCCCGACACATCAGATTGACCTACACGCCCAAACGATCAGTCAGATGGTAGACAAAGTATTGTCTTTAGAAGAAGGCAAAAAATATATGCTGCTCGCTCCTGTGATACAAAATCGCAAAGGCGAACATGTGCAATTACTCGCCAAATTACAGGCAGATGGTTTTGTGCGTGCACGCATTGATGGTGAAATTTATGAGCTAGACTCCCCTCCAAAATTAGATCTGAGGCGTAAACATAACATAGACGTCGTCGTTGACCGATTCAAAATCAAACCAGAATTAAAATCTCGCTTAGCGGAATCATTTGAAACTACGTTAAAACTCGCAGACGATCTTGCCATCATTCAACCTATGGACGATCCCAAAGAATCGGAGCAAGTTTTTTCTGCAAAATTTGCCTGTCCGAAATGTGGTTACAGTTTGAATGAACTCGAACCGCGTTTGTTCTCATTTAACAACCCTGTTGGAGCATGCAACGACTGTGATGGTCTCGGCGTAGAACAGTTCTTTGATCCAGATCTTGTAGTTGTTAATGATGATATCAGTCTTGCAGGTGGTGCAATACGTGGCTGGGATCGGCGCAATGCATACTATTTTAACCTCATTCAATCACTGGCTGATCATTATGAATTTGACATTGAGTCACCTTTTAATGAATTAGATGAAGAGACTCAAGAAATCATTTTATATGGCAGTGAAGATGAAGAAATTCAGTTTAAATACACAAATGAAAATGGCAAAGCATATAAACGATGGCACACATTTGAAGGCATTATTCCAAATATGGATCGACGTTTTCACGAAACCGAATCAAGTGCTGTGCGTGAAGAATTAAGTAAATACCTCACTACTCAAACTTGCCAAAGTTGTAATGGTGAACGTTTAAATACAGAAGCAAGAAATGTATTCGTTAACAAAACCAATTTACCAGAAATAACATCTTGGTCTACCGAGGATGCCCTAGCTTTTTTTCAAAAGCTAAGACTTCCTGGCCATCTAGAAAAAGTTGGCGAGAAAGTGATAAATGAAATAAACGAGCGTTTGAAATTTTTAGTAAACGTAGGGCTAGATTATTTAACTCTTGATCGAAGCGCAGATACATTATCTGGCGGTGAAGCACAAAGAATTCGACTCGCTAGTCAAATCGGCTCTGGTTTAGTTGGCGTTACATACATTCTCGATGAACCATCTATTGGATTACATCAAAGAGATAATCAACGTTTACTCGACACGCTTACATACTTAAGAGATTTAGGAAATACCGTAATCGTTGTCGAACATGATGAAGAGGCGATAAGAAATGCAGACCATGTCTTGGATATTGGTCCAGGTGCGGGTATTCATGGAGGTAAAATCACTGCCCAAGGTACACCAAAAGAGATTGAGAAAAACCTAGACTCTCTTACAGGACAGTATCTTTCTGGTAAAAAAAGTATCCCCCTTCCCAAAAATCGAATTCCTTTTCAGAAAGCTAATACTATAAAAATAGTCAAAGCTTCTGGTAATAATTTACAAAACGTTACAGTGGAAATTCCTTTTGGATTACTTACGGTTATATCAGGTGTATCTGGTTCAGGAAAATCTACACTTATTAATGAAACCCTTTACAAATACAGCATGCGGCATTTACATGGATCTGGAGTCCTGCCGGCCAAATGCAAAGAAATCAAAGGGCTAGACCAAATAGATAAAGTCATTGATATTAGCCAAAGCCCTATAGGGCGCACCCCTCGCTCTAATCCGGCCACCTACGCAGGCTTATTCACTCCCATCCGTGAGCTATTTTCCAATACACAAGAATCTCGATCACGTGGATATACGCCAGGACGATTTAGTTTCAACGTAAAAGGTGGAAGATGTGAAGCATGCCAAGGCGATGGTGTAATCAAAGTAGAAATGCACTTTCTGCCTGACGTATATGTTCCTTGCGATATTTGCCATGGCAAACGTTATAACCGTGAAACATTAGAAATTCGCTTTAAGGGGAAAAATATACATGAAGTTTTACAGATGACTGTTGAAGATGCTGTAGATTTTTTTGATGCTATTCCAGTTGTAAAACGCAAACTAGACACTCTGATGGATGTAGGTCTTTCTTACATCACACTTGGGCAAAGTGCGACAACATTATCTGGTGGTGAAGCGCAACGTGTAAAACTTTCACGTGAACTATCAAAACGTAGCACAGGAAGAACACTTTATATTTTGGACGAACCCACCACTGGCTTACATTTTTACGATGTTGAGCAGTTATTAAAAGTACTACATCGCTTACGTGATCAAGGAAATACTGTGATCGTAATTGAGCATAATCTTGATGTAATTAAAACTGCAGATTGGGTGATCGATTTAGGACCAGAGGGTGGACATCGTGGTGGAACAGTTGTCGCGATAGGCACACCAGAAGATATTGCGAAAGTTAAAAAATCAGCAACCGGACATTATTTAAAAAAAATAGTGAATTGAAAATCTTCGCCTATAAAATAAAAAGCCAGGTTAAACCTGGCTTTTTAAATTATTAATATCAAGTTATTTTTTATTCCTCAATTGGACGGTCGACCAATTCAACAAGTGCCATCGGTGCATTATCACCTGGACGAAAGCCACACTTTAAAATACGTGTATAACCACCTGGGCGAGCTTTATAACGCGGACCTAGTTCTGAAAATAATTTTCCTACTGCTGCTTTATCGCGAAGCTTTGAAAAAGCAACTTGTCTTTTAGCCACACTATCATCTTTTGCCAGCGTAATTAGTGGCTCTGCATAACGACGCAACTCTTTTGCTTTAGGCAAAGTGGTACGAATCATTTCATGCGAAAATAATGAGGTCGCCATATTGCTCATCATCGCTTTACGATGCGGGCTATTACGATTAAGTTGTCGACCTGATTTACGATGTCTCACTGTTATAACCTATATATAATTAAATAATGCCTTTACGCTCTTCACGTAAATTTGATGGCGGCCAATTTTCAAGACGCATACCTAATGACAAGCCGTGAGTACCTAATACATCTTTAATTTCGGTTAGTGATTTCTTACCTAAATTTGGTGTTTTGAGTAATTCAACTTCAGTACGCTGAATAAGATCACCAATGTAGT
>JBCCEI010000107.1:0-6236 GCA_039030355.1 Pseudomonadota bacterium
ATTCCCCCTCAACAACTAAAGATTGAACAAATAGCAATTGGTACAGCAGCACTGTATACAGTTCGTCTTGGAAAAGTTCGATCACCCAGCGGTACAGTTAGAGCTCGCTTTGGATTTCTAATTCAAATAAAGCTAGGTAACTTCGTCGCTAATGTTGTAACTACTGCTCTTAAGCATTTAGCAAAACAAGAGCAGATTAAGACTGCTATGCAGTCACCACTAGAACTTCCTACTAACTAATCCAAAGCATACCCGCGGTCGACCTCGTGTTAACTGTGAGGTTTTTGTGCGCGAGGAGTAATTATACAAATGAAATGAACCTTCAACGGCTATACCGGCTTCGAGATGCGCCTAAGTATTTAGGCATGAATAAAAACTTATTCAACACCGAAGTACGCCCTTATTTAACCGAAATCCCCATAGGAAAGCAGGGGATTGCATTCGACAGACTTGAACTTGATCACTGGGTCGACCAATATATGAAACGTTGTAGTCGTTCCAGTGTTCACATTAGAGGAGAACTATCATGGGACGACAGAAGAAGACACCAGGACTGCGCAAACGTGGAGAAGTCTGGCACATTGAAAAGCAAATCAGCGGGTATGGAACGCTTCGAGAATCTTGTAAAACAAGTAATCTCAAAGAAGCCGAAACGTACTTAAGAGAACGCTTACATCAAATTGATCAACAAGTGAGATTAGGTGTAAGACCAGTTCGTACATTTGCAGATGCAGCGAGTAAATTTATCGAGACAAATGAACATAAAAGTTTGGATCGAGATATTGATGCGCTGAATAATGTGATGCCTTTTATTGGTGACTTACCAATAGAAAGTATTCACAACGAGACTCTAGAGCCATACGTGCAACATCGTCGCGGGCTTGGAATAAAAAGCTCAACGATTAGCCGGGAACTAGGGTTAGTGATAAGGATATTAACTTTATCAGCACGACTTTGGAGAGATGACAAAGGTAGACCGTGGTTAGACACAATACCGATGATCATCAAACCAAATTGGAATGATAAGCGTGAGCCATACGCATTAAGTTGGGAAGAGCAACGTAAACTATTTAGAGAGTTGCCCGACCACCTTCATCGCATGGCATTGTTTAAAGTTAATAGCGGGCCAAGAGATCATGAAGTTTGCGGTCTGCGATGGGACTGGGAAGTTCCATTACCGAAACTTAATACGAGCATCTTTGTTGTTCCTGGTAAACCCATTCCAGGTACAGACTGGACAGGTACCAAGAACAAAGAGGATAGGGTGATTGTATTAAATCGGATAGCTAAGTCTGTAGTAGATGAGGTAAGAGGTCAGCATCCAACGTATGTTTTTACATACAGAGGTGCTCGAGTTAATCGAATGAATAACTCAGCCTGGAAAAAGGCGCGAAAGAGAGCTGGTATTCCAATCAGAGTTCATGACCTTCGACATACATTCGGAAGACGACTGAGAGCTGCCGGCGTACCAAATGAAACTCGAAAGGATTTGTTTGGACATACCTCGGGAGACATTACGAGTCACTACAGTACAGCAGAGATACAGGAGCTAATTGATGCAGTTGAACTGTTGGTAGAGCAAAAGTCAGGCAAAAGTCCGCCAATCACTCTACTAACACAAGCAGCAAACTAAACTGCATTGACTAAGTTACTGTAAGTGTTACTTAAATTTGTAAGATGGTAAGACTCAGTAAGGTAGAGCATGTTGTTCATAATGCTGGGGTCGTTGGTTCAAGTCCAACCATAGCCACCAGAACTTGTAATTGTAAAAGTTATTTGTACTGAACTGTGGCTTTCTACAAGCACATTGCATGGGGTAATCCACGCAAATCAATAATCGTGTAGCGATTCCTTTTAATTATTTTGATGTTAGCACTTTACTGAACAGTGAATTGTCCCATCATGCCACCATCTTCATGTTCTAGAATATGGCAATGATACATATATGGGGCATCTTCATCGGCTATGTGATTAAACCGCATTATTACATCTGTGGGTTCTTCGCTTACTACAACTGTGTCTTTCCAACCTTTATCAGATTCTGCAGGTGGTTTGCCATTGTGTCTAAGTATTTGAAAAGAAACCCCATGTATATGAAAGGGGTGTGGCATCATTTCTGCTGTGATGCTCCACAATTCAATCTCCCCTAACTTAACTCTTTCATCTATTCGACTCATTTCCATTGAGTTTCCATTAATTGTGAACATATTATGCATATCCATTATTTTTTCACCGTCATCATCCATTTCTAGCGTAAATTTTCTTACAACAGCTTTATCTACATCTGCATTTGTAAAATATTTAATTTTATTAAGTCTTTCAGGTAACTCACCACTAGATGCGATAGATTCATCTGTTTTTAATTCTAATACACTGGAGGTTGTGTTAAACCAATTCATAAAAAATAATTGATCTTCAGGATCGGCAGGTAAAAATTCTGCCATTAAATCAATCTTATCGATGTTAGATAAATCAACCATAATTTCGTTACGTTCCCCAGGGGCCATAATTAGCTCTTCCATTGAAACAGGACTATCAAGAAAACCACCTTCGGTTGCAATTTTATAGAACACTGATTGGTTACTTAGAAAAAAACGGTAAAATCTTGCATTTGAACCATTCAATAATCTTAAGCGTACCCACCCTTTAGGTGCAGTGTGAGATGGATTGATCGTTCCATTTACTACTAGAGTATCTTCTCGCAAGCCGTCCATCATTTGATCATGTGTTACTTTGTAAGGCCGCATTTTTCCATTTGAAAATGTACGATCTTGGATAATGAGTGGTATATCATCAATGCCATAAGTTTTAGGTAGATTAAGTGACTTAGAGTTACCGTCTTCTATAAGATAAATGCCTGCCAGTCCGGCATGAACGTGTTCAGCTGTTTTACCCATGAGGTGGGGATGGTACCAACTCATGCCTGCTTCCTGTGCCACTGGAATTTCTATTTTCCATGACGTCCCAGGCTTGATTACTTGTTGTGGTCCACCATCAACGTCTCCGCTTACATGTAAGCCATGTCCGTGTATTGTTGTGTTTTGACCAATATTGTTTGTGAATACTAACTTTGCTTTAGTTCCTTTATGAAGTTTGATTGTTGGCCCAAGATAACTACTATTTATTCCCATCGTGTTACTTTTAATATCAGGATAAAACTGATGCTGACTCTTCTTAAGTACTAGTTGAATTTCTTTTTTACTAGCTGTGTCTATAAGAGTCGGCACCTTGAGAGGATTTTTGGAAGCCTCAGTTAAGTTATTACATCCAGATGCGAGATGTAATAGGACTAATAGTAGGACAATATATTTTGTGTTAACCATCATTTACTCTATTTTGAATTCGTGCAATTCCTGCAGCCGCACATTGATCATCATAAGGATTGCCAGCATCATCTTCACCTGGCGCACCGGCAATGCCAATAGCACCAATAATTTCGTCACCATACTTAATAGGCAATCCTCCACTTAATGTGGCCATGCCAATCTCATGGAACAGTTGGCCTAAACTTGGCTCAGTAGAAGTATGTTCGGCTAATTCAGACGTAGGTACTCGGCGAGATGCTGCAGTAAAAGCTTTACGAAAACTTGTTTGAACTGAATGAGGAAATGCTCCCTCACTTACTAACTGAACTTTCATTTGTCCACGTTGGTCCAGAACCGTGACTGTGGTATTAAATCCTTTATTTAAACAAGTATCCAAAGCCGTGCTAGCGGCAAGTACCGCAAGCTCCAATGGAATGCTATATTCCTTAATTAAAGTTTTTGAGCTAGTTTCTGCAACGATAACATTAGAAAAAGAAATTATTCCTGCAAAAAAAAGAATTCTTACAAAGTGTTTTTTCATTCGCCTTTTCTCCTTAATAAATATATTAGGCGAACTCTATAAGACTAGATGTAACTCATTTGTAACTTTAGTTAAAAATGGAATGTCAAGATATTGGTTTACTATTTGATTCATTATTAGTTTTGAGCAAAATCAAGTCGCACAATAAAATTAGAATCATCACATTGAATATAAAATTTCCATCCATTCAATTCACAAATTCTGCGCACAATCTCTAAGCCATAGCCAAATTTATTTGCAGAAGAAGGGGCTGTTTCAATTTTGTTAGCAAGGGTGATGTTTTTATTATCAATATCAATACTAAGAACCTTTCTTCCATAATACAGCGCATTCCTCAATAAATTATTTAACACAACTTCTACGAGTGATAAGGGTGCATGGATAAATCCAGAATTTTCACCTGATAGCGTCACTTCTAAATTTTTCTCATTAATTAATTCGCTATGGTTTTCGATGATTGATTCAGTTATCGAAAGTAAAGAAATATTTTCTTTTGGTAGGTTTGCATTGTCTTTTCCTAGTGTAAGAAAGACATCTAGCATTCTTTCAGAATCAATACATGCTTTTTCAATTCGCTCTAGATTACGCAATTTTTTCTCTTCACTACAATTTGGAAGCTTTAATACTGAAACGGCATTCCGAATCACTGCCATTGGCGTCCTCATTTCGTGACTTGAGTGCCGAGTGAATGATTTTTCAATATCTAGTGAATCTTGTAGTTGATTGACTAGTCCTGAAAAAGATCGACTGAGTTTTCCAATTTCATCAACTCTATCTGAGCCATGGAATTGTTTTTTTGGATAAAGTTCGTCGGTAACATCTGCGGCGAGTTTGCCAACAGGTTTGGCAATGATCTTGGCAACAAAATAAGCAACAAAAACACTTGCGAAAATTATTACTAGTGCAATTGACCATAATGCTAAATTGATTACATTTGTATACTGCTCAATTGAACTGATTTTGTTTTCTTCTAGGACGATATAGACCTTACGATTGACATTAGGAAGCTTTCCCACAAATACATGAAAAAGAGAATCTTGAGTTTCATGTGTACCAACATCTAGTTCTTTAACGTAGTAAGGTAGTGCAGGATCATTTTCCCAATAACTGCGCATATAGCTTGTCGATGGTAATTTTATATTTTCATCATACTCATTGGCTGTATCTTTGAGCTGTGTGAATTCACGCTCTAGGTAACCATGTAAAACATAGTCTTCAACAAAAAGTAATGCACCAGAAATAAGTAACGTATATATCACTGCAACTGATATAGAAAATGGAAGCAGTATCGAGAATATTTGTGTTACGTACGATTTAGTTAGGGACTGCAAGCCTATATCCTTTACCATGAACTGATTTAATTAATGAGGACTTGAAAGGCTTGTCCAGTTTTTGTCTCAAGCGATAAATATATATTCTCAGCGGATCACTACCAGGTGTTCCATCAGGCCATAACATGTCTTCAATTCTCGTGCTGGAAACAGACTCAGGGGCATATTGCGCTAATATTGCTAAAATTTTGAATTCAACATTATTTAAATCTATATTTACTTCTTTTCTATATACGTGACTTAGTTGATGGTCTATTTTAAGATCGCCAATAGTTTGTTGGTTTAGATTCTTAATTTTTCCTCGATTTCTTAATGCATTCAAACGGCAGACTAGTTCCTCCGGCGCAAATGGTTTCACCAAATAATCATCACAACCTGAACTGAAACCTTTTAATTTATCATCAAGCGAATCTCTAGCCGTTAAAAAAATCAGAGGTGTGTCAATATGATAATTTTCTCTTAACTCGCTACATGCAGTTAAACCATCTTTAATAGGCATCATGATATCCATTACGATAACATCATACTTATTAGCTTTAATTAGCTCTAAACAACTTTTACCATTGAACGCATAATCCACATCAAACCCAACTTCAGATAAATAGTCACCTAGAGAACCAGCTAGTTCTGTATTGTCCTCAACAAGTAATAGGTTGGTAGTCATATAGTCAAACTTTGAAAAAAATATGTCTCTTCTATAGAAGGGTACATATCAAAATGTAACCTAAATGTAACTCAAATGTAACTAAATAAACCTTACGAAATTTATACATAACCATTTTGTAATGTTATTTTTTTAGTTACATTTTAGTTACATAACTCTCGATATTATCGAAGCTCGATTATAGAAAATTCAGCTGATGTCGATGTAAAAAATGGAGTATATGAACGATTATCTAAGTATAAATAGTTTGTCATATGCCGTTTTTTGCGCAGGCTCCAGGCCCCAGTCGCCCATCTCGTTGAGGCTGTACGCGGCCCACTGGTCTGCCCAGGGTCGCGGCCAGACGTCCTCGTCCTCGTCGCGGTCGGTGGCCATGTACTCGAGCGTGTCCCAGG
>JBCCEI010000108.1:0-6211 GCA_039030355.1 Pseudomonadota bacterium
AGCAACCAATCAATATCTGGCTCATTATTCATCGCTTTATGAATTGCACTAGCCATCGCCTTTCGATGAATATCAAAAAGAATCTTATGGTCCAAATCATCCGCTTTTGAAACCATAGGGTTCAACCAAACAGAAACGATGATACCAATATCATTTACTTTATCTTTTGGAATATCACCAGCACGAACAGCATCCAACACACCATTTGCAATCGCGCCTTGCACGGTACCCATTAATATATTGGTATAGCGCTCGTCTTTTACCGTTACCTTGCTCACCATCAGCGTTGCGGGTCGAACTTGTATATCTGTATTCATAATTGCAAGCACACGCGAATGGCCTTTTACCTGATCACCAAGCAAAGTTGCAAATGCGGTACCCACAGGTCCATCAAGTTCACCAATAACAACCTCAGGTTCGGCAGCGGTGCCCGGTGGCCCACCTGCAACTAATGATTCGCCAACTCGCATTCCTATTCTCTCCGACATGAATAAAGCTCCTGTTTAATAAATAGTTAGTATTCTTATAGATGTAAGGTCGCGGGATTATACCGCATAGAATCGCGAGATAAATTTTAATTTTCATCGGCTGATTAACTTATAACAAGTCCCTATTCATCCGTAAATTTCCCCCTTTTATTTCTAAATAATAACGATCCATCACTACTATAGTGAAGAAAATTCTATGCAGACTAAATAATCAATATTTATAGAAACCTGCCGATAAGTTACTAATTCAATATAGAAACCTAGAACAGTTGAATGAAAATGAATATGAACAAATATATTAAAATAGCACTTAGCATCCTGTTTATTTCACTGCCGCTAGATGCGTATTCTGCGGATGCAGGACATGGAATCCAAAACTTTACCACTCACTGGGCTGCAATTTTAGCGTTAGTGATTTTTGCTGCTTCTTATTCTCTAGTAATCCTAGAAGAACAATTGCATCTAAGAAAATCAAAGCCAGTTTTGGTTTCAGCTGGAATCATCTGGTTGATCGTCGCATTGGTATACATATCACATGGGGATAAACATACTGCAGAAGTACTCGTTCGGCATAATATTTTAGAGTTTGCTGAACTCTTCCTATTCTTGCTAGCCGCAATGACCTTCATCAATACGATGTATGAACGTGGCATATTTGATTGGTTAAGAGCTTGGTTATTGAAAAAAGGTTTTAGTCTACGCGGGGTCTTCTGGGCCACAGGCATCGTATCGTTTTTCCTTTCACCCATAGCAGATAATTTAACGACAGCCTTACTCATGTCTACTGTGGCAATGGCAGTTGGTGGTAAAAATATAAAGTTTGTAAGTATTGCCTGTGTAAATATTGTTGTAGCTGCCAATGCCGGTGGCGCATTTAGCCCATTTGGCGACATCACCACACTAATGGTTTGGCAAAAGGGTATTGTTCAATTCCAAGAATTTTTTGTCTTGTTCGTTCCATCGGTTGTCAACTGGATTATTCCTGCAGTTATTCTGAGTTTCTTTATCTCTCAAGAAAAACCGCAAGGCATTCACGAAGAAGTTGTGCTTCGACACGGCGCTTGTTTTGTTGTCGGCTTATTCATACTCACCATTATCATGGCAGTAAGCGCGCATAACTTCCTACATCTTCCTCCTGTTCTTGGCATGATGACCGGTTTAGGTTTACTTAAAGTATTCGGTTATTACCTTTACCGACGTGATAAAAATCGTTTCCAAAGTGAAGGCTTAGATGAAATAGAAGATGAAGCACTGGATATTGAAAGCGATGTTGGCACATCTATAGAACCCATTTCCGGCAAACCTCAGCTTTACAATATTTTCAAATCTATAGAGCGCGCCGAGTGGGATACGCTTATGTTTTTCTACGGCGTCATTTTAAGTGTTGGTGGCCTTGGTGCGTTAGGTTATATGGCGCTTGGCTCTGAATTAATGTACGAAGGATTAGGGCCAACAAATGCAAACATATTAGTAGGCTTTTTATCTGCACTGTTTGACAACATTCCGGTGATGTTTGCTGTATTAGCCATGGAGCCTGCCATGAGTCATGGTCAATGGTTGCTTGTAACACTTACAGCTGGTGTAGGCGGTTCAATGCTCTCTGTTGGTTCAGCCGCAGGTGTGGCAGTAATGGGACAAGCACGTGGAATCTATACTTTCTTCTCACATTTAAAGTGGTCTTGGGCCATTGCGCTTGGCTATGCAGCAAGTATATGGGCTCATTTTCTAGTGAATAAGGGATTGTTTTAAGCAACAAGGAATAAGTTGAACATGGTAAAAATCGAAACGGCATCTAACAATAGTAGAAAACTCGAAAAGAAGTTTTACGAAAAAGAACTTGTTCGTCTTCAAACTGAACTCATTAAGCTTCAAGAATGGGTCAAACATGAAAACCAACGCATCGTTATAGTTTTTGAAGGCAGAGATGCTGCAGGCAAGGGCGGTGTGATAAAAAGAATCATGCAACACCTGAATCCTCGCATCTGTCATGTTGTTGCTTTAGGCACACCCACCGAGCGTGAACGCAGTCAATGGTATTTCCAACGCTATGTTTCTCACTTACCAGCCGCCGGTGAAATTATTTTATTTGACAGAAGTTGGTATAACCGCGCAGGTGTAGAACGCGTTATGGGCTTTTGTAGTGACGACGAATATTGGCAATTCTTACGTGATTGCCCGCAGTTCGAGCGCATGCTCATTCACTCAGGAATTCATTTAAGGAAATACTGGTTCTCAGTAAGTGATACCGAGCAAGAAAAACGTTTTCAGTCACGCATTAAAGAACCTACAAAGCGCTGGAAACTAAGTCCAATGGATATAGAAGCGCGTGATCGATGGAATGATTACTCTAAAGCCAAAGACATTATGCTTGACCATACTGACATTCGTGAAGCACCTTGGCATATTGTTGAGTCTGATAACAAAAAGCGTGCACGCTTGAATTGCATCAGCCATATTCTGAGCTCAATAAACTATAAAGACCTCACACCTAAAAAAGTTAAGCTCAAAAAGCGAAAACTAGAAAGTCATTACATTCGCCCGCCAATGAATGGCCAAAATCTAGTAGACCAAGGCTATTAACCTTTAGACATTTTTGGTTGCATTTAAACCGCCCGAATAGCAACCAACTATGCAGCCGCTTCACGACTTGCGCGTTTTCTTTCGTGTTCTTTTAAGAACTTTTTACGCAAGCGTATATTATTAGGTGTGACCTCAACCAGTTCATCTTCTTCAATAAACTCTAATGCTTGTTCAAGTGTATGACGAATGGGAGGAGTAAGATTAATCGCTTCATCGGTCCCAGATGCGCGAACATTCGTAAGTTGTTTGCCTTTGGTTGGGTTCACAGCCAAATCATTGTCACGGCTATGTATGCCAATAATCATGCCTTCATACACTTCAATGGCTGGGTCAATTAATAAACGTCCACGTTCTTGTAATGCATATAATGCATAGCCCAACGCTTTACCCGACACCATGGAAACCAACACACCATTTTGTCGACTCGCAACCGGGCCTGTTTTAACCGGGCCATAATGATCAAACACATGGGTCATAATGCCACTGCCCGAAGTCATCGTCATAAACTGCGAACGAAAACCAATTAAACCGCGCGCTGGAATAACAAACTCTAAACGTACTCGCCCTTTTCCATCTGGCACCATATTTTTAATTGTTGCACGCCGTTCGCCTAACTCTTCTAAAACCTGTCCTTGGTGATCGGTTTCACAATCAACAAGTAATTGTTCAAACGGTTCACACATTTCGCCTTTAATCTCTTTGCGAATCACTTCTGGTCGAGAAACGCCTAATTCAAACCCTTCGCGTCGCATGCTTTCAATTAACACACTCAAATGTAATTCGCCTCTGCCGGAAACACTAAACTTATCTGCGGTATCACCTTGCGCAACACGCAATGCAACATTATGAATTAATTCTTTTTCTAATCTTTCTTTAATATTACGGCTGGTAACATATTTGCCATCTTGGCCAGCAAAAGGTGAATCATTCACTTGAAACGTCATACTAATGGTAGGCTCATCTACCGACAGCGGCGGTAATGCTTCAACATTATCAATGGAACAAATCGTGTCGGAAATATTTAAACCATTAATTCCAGTGATACAGATGATTTCGCCTGCTTCAGCTTGATCAGCATCAATTCGATCCAAACCATGGTAGGTCATTACATTTAAAATTTTCCCATTTCTGGTTTGCTCATCAGCACCTACAATAGTGACTGGCATATTTCGTTTAATCACACCACGTGTTATACGCCCCACACCAATCACACCTACATAACTGCTGTAATCCAGCGCACTAATTTGCATTTGCAATGCACCTTCAACATCCACTTCAGGTGCAGGTACCTTATCTATAATTAAATCTAACATGGGTGTCATGTCATCCTGCATCGCATCCACTGCTAAACCTGCGATACCTTCAAGTGCAGACGCATAAACTATTGGGAAATCTAATTGCTCATCTGACGCGCCTAAACGATCAAACAAATCGAACACTTGGTCAATGACCCAGTCTGGTCGTGAACCATCGCGATCAATTTTGTTCACCACTACAATGGGTTTTAAACCACGCTCAAATGCTTTTTGGGTAACAAAGCGTGTTTGCGGCATAGGTCCATCAACAGCATCAACTAACAACAATACGCTATCAACCATCGATAACACACGCTCCACTTCACCACCGAAATCTGCGTGCCCAGGAGTGTCGACAATATTGATGCGATGCTCTTTCCAATTAATGGCAGTATTTTTTGCCAAAATGGTAATGCCACGTTCTTTCTCTTGATCGTTGGAATCCATGATGCGTTCTGCATCCATGTTTTTACGATCTAACGTTCCAGACTGCGCTAACAATTTATCAACCAAGGTGGTTTTCCCATGATCTACATGCGCAATGATGGCTATATTTCTTAATGATTCTGACAAGTATATTTTCCAGAGTTAGACCTGCCGCATGCAGGATAGTAATAGAGGTGTAAAATTTAGTGCTTAGTCAAGGCGCGAGATTATACACATAACATAGTATGTATGGCAGAAATGATTATTCCACTAAGCATTAGCATGCTTCTTTTATGAAATGCTGAAAAGGCAGAAAAGTATGCCTCAATGACCCACTATTAACCTGACTTGAGTTGTCAAAGATTTGTTAAATATTCTTTCATTATATCTGGTGTTTTCAATAATTCTCATTAGAATGTAGCTTATAAAAATAATAATAATAAGGTTGGTTTCTATGTTGTCTTTATCTAGAAATCGCTTCTATTTTTTCGCCTTTTCAAATATCAAACATAAAGTTCAGATTTTATGTCTTAGACTAGTTCCATTAATTTTATGTGGGTGTCCGATTGACGGCGATGATGATTCCTCAGAACCTCGGCCTACTGTAGTAATGGAAACATTTACCGATGTAACGGCAAGAGATTTTTATAAAGGTGAGCAAGGGTCCGGATATGCACATGTATGTCCCGGCTCTAATCGCGGTGATGGCACATACTCTTTTTATATAGTTGTTAATGGATTCTCTCCTGGAAGCGTCGATCGGCAACCACCACCTGGAGAATTAGAAGCAACATGTGACCGTCACTCCGCAAATAATCCTAACTATCATTTAATTATGACGCGTTGGAGTACAGGAGCAGATTATATTCAACGAAATGCAGGATTTATTCGCGCACTCATCGAATTAATGAATGAGCGATATGCAATTATAAGTCGAGATCGTATAGCACTAGTTGGCATCAGTATGGGTGGTGTTGTTTCAAGATACGCATTGCAAAGTATGGAAGCGGAAGGAGTTGCTCACAATATTGATTTATACATCAGTCTCGATGCGCCTCAGCAAGGTGCCTACATTCCAATTGGCGCACAATACATTGCAGATGTTTTTAAGGACGATGGTGCAGCTGAACTGTTAGAAGAACTTAATAGTGATGCATCAAAACAACTTTTAATCTATCACTATACTCAAGGTGAAAATGCACAAACTTGGACAGATGGCTACCAAGAATTATTTATCAATGAACTTCAAGGTGCATTGGGTGGTTTTATCCAATCTGCTAATACAAGAACTGTTGCTATTTCGAGCGGGCGATCGGATGGAGTAATTGAATCACCTTTACCAAATAGAACCTATTTTGACGGCGATGTGGTGCGCTCATTTCAACGCACACGTACTGAACCAACAGGAGTGCCTGTTGTTTG
>JBCCEI010000109.1:0-6181 GCA_039030355.1 Pseudomonadota bacterium
AAAATAATAATAATAAATGATTACCTTGACACATTTCCTCGTGCTGGGCGCGATATTATTTTCGCTTAGTATTGCTGGCATTTTTCTCAATCGAAAAAATGTCATTCTGATATTGATGGCAATAGAATTGATGTTGCTGGCAGTAAATATGAATTTTGTTGCTTTTTCGCATTATCTAGATGACTTATCGGGCCAAGTTTTTGTATTTTTTATCCTTACCGTAGCAGCGGCAGAAGCTGCAATTGGTTTAGCCATTCTGGTTGTGTTGTATCGCAATCGGTCTACTATCAACGTGCAAGATCTTGAAAATTTGAAAGGTTAAGCAAAGATGAGTTTGAGAACACTTTGTTTGATCATTGTATTGGCGCCATTATTCGCAGCTATAGTCGCTGGTTTATTTGGTCGTGCTATAGGCAGAAATGGTGCGCATTGGGTCACTATAGCGGGTGTTGCGCTATCGTTTTTGCTAAGTTGTGTCGTCTTCAAGCAAGTAATCGTTGATCAAATCGCACCAGCATCAATTGATATTTATCAATGGTTAGCATTGGGTGATTTCAGTTTTAAGGTTGGATTTTTAATTGATCCGCTCACTGTAACCATGATGGTAGTTGTAACCTTCGTATCATTAATGGTGCATATCTACACCATCGGTTACATGCACGAAGACCCGGGATATCAACGTTTCTTTTCTTATATATCCTTGTTTACCTTCTCCATGCTGATGCTGGTAATGGCGAATAACTTTATGCAGCTCTTTTTTGGCTGGGAAGCTGTTGGACTGGTTTCATATTTGCTTATTGGCTTTTGGTACACAAGGGACAGTGCAATTTTTGCTAATTTGAAAGCCTTTCTAGTTAATCGCGTTGGGGATTTTGGATTTATTCTAGGAATAGCGGCAGTACTGGCGGTATTTAATACACTAGATTACCAATCAGTATTTTCACAAGCCCCGTTAATCAATATACAAACTTTTTCGATTACAGAAAGTATTC
The DNA here is from genome assembly GCA_039030355.1 of Pseudomonadota bacterium. Taxonomy (GTDB): domain Bacteria; phylum Pseudomonadota; class Gammaproteobacteria; order UBA4575; family UBA4575; genus JABDMD01. The sequence goes on from JBCCEI010000109.1 coordinate 993, forward strand.
AATGGCCGGTGATAACAGTAATTTGTTTATTGCTGTTTGTGGGTGCGATGGGTAAATCTGCACAAGTACCACTACATGTTTGGTTGCCGGATTCGATGGAAGGCCCCACGCCAATTTCAGCATTGATCCATGCTGCAACGATGGTTACAGCTGGTATCTTTATGGTGGCACGTATGTCGCCATTGTTTGAGTTAAGTGAAACCGCCTTGTCATTTGTATTGGTGATCGGTGCAATCACGGCTTTCTTTATGGGCTTGGTGGGGATTGTGCAAAATGATATTAAGCGTGTCATTGCTTATTCAACGCTTTCGCAACTTGGTTATATGACAGTTGCCCTAGGCGCTTCGGCATATTCCATCGCAATTTTTCATTTATTCACTCACGCGTTTTTTAAAGCGTTACTGTTTTTAGGTGCCGGTTCTGTAATTGTTGCTTTGCATCATGAACAAGATATGCAAAAAATGGGTGGTTTGAAGAAATACATGCCGATTACCTATTGGACGATGGTGATTGGCACGTTGGCACTTATTGGTACACCATTCTTTTCTGGTTTTTATTCCAAAGATGCAATCATCGCCGCAGTACATGGTTCAAGTATTCCTGGAGCAAGCTTTGCATACTGGATGGTGCTAGCAGGCGTGTTTGTCACTGCCTTTTATTCTTTTCGTTTATTGTTCTTAACATTCCATGGTGAAAGCCGCATGGATAAACACACCGAAGAACATGCAAAAGAATCGCCAAAAGTAATCACGGTTCCATTAATGTTATTAGCCGTACCATCAATTGTTGCAGGTTATTTTATTGGCAGCATTGCTTTAGGTGAGTATTTTGGCAACAGTATATATGTTGCAGAGCATCATCATGCGATTGCAGAAGTGCAATCACATTTTCATGGCGTTATCAATTTCACCCTGCATGCATTTGCACAACCGGTAGTTTATCTAGCTGCAGCAGGTGTGGTTCTTGCCTGGTTTTTTTATATCGTTAAACCAGAATGGCCGGCAGTAATAAAACAAAAATTAAGTGCGGTACATACAGTGTTGTATAACAAGTACGGAATTGATGAGCTATATCAAGCGTTGTTTGCAACAGGCTCTAGAAAAGTTGGAGCATTTTGCGATTCATTTGGGGACCGATTGTTAATTGATGGTCTGGTGGTAAATGGTTCCGCAAAGATTGTAAATTGGTTTTCATCAAAAGCGCGTGGCATTCAAACAGGGTATCTCTATCACTATGCGTTTGCCATGATCATCGGTTTGCTCATTCTATTAAGTCGCGTGTTCTTGCAATAATTCTATGTTTAATTCTTTACCCATTTTAAGCACATTAATATGGTTGCCAATTGTTGGCGGACTACTCGTACTTGCGGCGAAGAAAATTTCTATACCATTTGCAAAATGGTTTGCATTAATAATTTCAATTGCAACTTTATTGGTAAGCATTGTTTTGCTAAAAGGTTTTGATGGTAGTCAATTTACCATGCAGTTTTATGAGCAAAAGGAATGGATCTCTGCATTTAATATTTACTATTCACTAGGTGTTGATGGTATTGCAGTTCCGCTGATTCTGCTTACCACCATTGTGACAGTGCTTGTAATTATTGCTGGTTGGGAAGTCTCTAAAGAGAAAATTGCAGAATATTTTGCGGCTTTCTTAGTATTAGAAGGTTTAATGATCGGTGTATTTTGTGCACTGGATGCCATTCTGTTCTACATCTTCTTTGAGGGCATGTTAATCCCGATGTTTTTAATCATCGGAATTTGGGGTGGGCCAAGAAGAGTTTACGCAACGATTAAATTCTTTTTATATACATTTTTTGGATCAGTATTTTTGTTGATTGCTTTAATTTACTTGTATCTTACGGCAGGCACATTTGAAATTAGTGCACTGCAATTAACCAAACTTGATCAGATCCAACAACTGTTTATCTTTTTAGCTTTTTTCATCGCTTTTGCCGTTAAAATTCCAATGTGGCCCGTACATACTTGGTTGCCCGATGCACATGTAGAAGCCCCAACAGGGGGTTCAGTCATATTGGCTGCCATCATGTTGAAAGTAGGGGGTTATGGATTTTTAAGATTTAGTTTACCAATTACGCCATTCGCAAGCAGTCAGCTCGCATATATCATTATTGCAATTTCACTTATCGCTGTAGTTTACATTGGGTTTGTTGCGCTTGCGCAGCGTGACATGAAAAAACTAATCGCGTATTCATCTATCGCGCACATGGGTTTTGTCACACTAGGCTTTTTTGTAATTTATAAATTAGCTGTGGACAACAGTTCTTATGCAGAGCTAGCTGTACAAGGTGGTATGGTTCAAATGATCTCACATGGTTTCATTTCAGGCGCAATGTTCTTATGTGTTGGTGTGTTATATGACCGCATGCATAGTCGTCAGATTGCTGATTATGGAGGTGTAGTTAACACCATGCCAAAATTTGCAGCATTTTTTGTTTTATTTGCGATGGCAAATGCAGGCTTGCCTGGAACATCTGGGTTTGTTGGCGAAGTCATGGTGATTTTGGCAAGTTTTAAGGCAAATGTTTGGTTTGCATTCTTAGCAGCAACAACATTAATACTTGGTGCAGCCTATACTTTGTGGATGATCAAACGCGTTGTGTTTGGCGCGGTTGGCAATAATGAAGTTGCTAAATTGAACGATCTAAACCCAAGAGAGTTTTTCTGTTTATCAGTGCTTGCAGGTTTCGTGTTAGTCATGGGGCTGTGGCCTGCGCCTTTGATTGAATTAATGGATGCATCGGTATCGCACCTGCTATATCAAGCATACCAAACTAATTTGCCGTGAATATAAATTTATGAATACGTTAGATATACATTCAGTTCAATCATTTTCTGGTCTATTAGATTATTTGGCAAATTCAATTGTGTTGATGCCTGAGATTGCATTATTGACAGCTGCATCATGCATTTTGTTATTAGGATTGTTTTTGGGTCGTACTAAAGAAATCGTTACATACTTATCGAGCTTGGTAACTTTAGTGGGCATGTTTTTCATCATATTTATGAAGCAAGATGCAGGTGTAAACCTATTTGATGGCATGTATGTAGTTGATGAATTAGCTAAATTCATCAAACTTCTTGTTTGTATCACCGTTATATTGATTTTTATTTATGCAAGGCCGTATTTAATTCATCGAAATGTTGCCAAGCCAGAATTTTATCTTCTGGGGTTATTTGCAACACTAGGCATGATGGTGATGGCATCAGCGCAAAACTTTATCACTATATATTTGGGTCTAGAGTTATTATCTTTATGTTTGTACGCATTGGTTGCATATGTTCGAGACTCGAATGATGCTTCTGAAGCTGCAATTAAATATTTTGTTTTAGGCGCTATTGCATCAGGCATGCTGCTTTATGGTATGTCAATCATGTATGGAATAACGGGCACATTAAACCTAAATGAAATTGGTCTTTATTTAGCAAATATCAACGATTTCAATATTGGTTTGATATTTGCCTTAGTGTTTATCGTGATAGGAGTTGCGTTTAAATTGGGCGCGGTACCATTTCATATGTGGGTACCAGATGTATACCAAGGCGCACCTACAGCAGTCACATTATTTATTGCAACTGCTCCTAAGTTTGCAGCATTTGTTATGGCGTACCGCTTACTTAATGAGGGTATGCAAGATCTTCATGGTGATTGGCAACAGATGCTTATAATACTTGCAGTGCTTTCATTAATATTGGGCAATGTAATTGCTATTGCGCAAACCAGTATTAAACGTATGCTCGCCTATTCAACAATTTCACATATTGGCTTTATATTGCTTGGATTTTTGTCAGGAGAAAGTTTTGGTTATGCGTCGGCGTTATTTTATACGCTCATTTATGTGTTAATGGCTGCAGGTGCATTTGGAGTCTTATTGCAACTTAAAGCAAGACTTAAGCATGATATGCGTGATGTAGATCAACTTGTGGATTTTAAAGGTTTGGGGCAAACTCATCCTTGGTTAGCTTTTATAATGTTGTTGCTAATGTTTTCAATGGCAGGAATGCCATTGACCGTTGGATTTTATGCGAAGTTATATGTGCTTCAGAGTTTAATCTTGAGTGATTTTATTTGGTTGGCGGTTTTGGCAGTTGTGATGTCCATTGTGGGTGCGTTTTATTATTTGCGCGTCATCAAGTATATGTATTTTGATGAAATGGTGCATAGTTTAAGTTCACAAAAAGAACTCACGTCTTACATATTGCTTTCGATTAATGGTTTGCTAATCGTTGGGTTGTTTATCTTTCCTAATTATTTGTTGAATTATTGTATTAAAATATTCTACTAGACACGAGTCTATTGCTGATAACTAGGGTGTTTCAGATTAGAGTTAAGCGATGTTAAATGATGACTAGGTTAGAAAATTCGACAACATAATATTCGCATATTATGTTTATTGTATCCCAATATTGCCTACAACTTGGTTGCTTAAACGTTTCCCATAATCCCAAATTTCTCGACCCTCTTCATTACATTCAAGTTTAACGAGTCTTCTATCGCAGTTTTCTACAGTGCGTATACGATTAATTAGCCCTTTTGCTTCCAGAAGCTCTAAGGCTTTAGAAACTTGTGAGCGAGCAATATTTAGCTGTTTGGCAATATGAGTTGGTGTTGCAAAGTTTGATTGAGCCACTTTGTCAAGAATTCTCCATTCGGTAAAATTGATACCTTTCTTTTTTAACAATTCGTTCATTTCTTCAAATACTCTATAAGTATAGCTAGACACTGTTGCAACATCATCAATGTCAAGTTTTGAAGCAACTTCGATTTCATTTAATCGTTCATCAATCATAGCTCCAAGATCAATCAATAAGTTTTTATCACTTTGGTCTGTGTTTCGTGGCTTATTATCCATGATACATAGAGTTCCAATTTTTTCCCCAGAGATTGACTGTAAAACATAACCCATGTAATACCTAACCATAGGTTCATTAATCACTAAAGGATTATCTGCAAAACGTGAATCTGCTCTAGTGTCGGGTATTTCAAATATACGTGACGAACTGTTGTCTGTTATATCTTGGGTAATTGCATGACCACATAAAGAGTATTTTCGATCTACTTCTTGTATATCTACTCCTTTCTTAGATTTAAACCAGACTCGATTTTTGTCTACGAAACAGACAAATGCCATAGGAACCTTAAATGATTGTAAAGCTACATGTGTAATC
>JBCCEI010000110.1:0-6180 GCA_039030355.1 Pseudomonadota bacterium
AGAAGGGCGTGCAGAATCCTATGTGCATGAAGCAGTGCGTATGGCACTACTCAATCTTGATGCAGTCGATGCGCCTATTGCTTCATGAAGCAGTACTCCGGGCCAACCTGGGCCAAGTACCACATTCATTTCGCCTGCAGGCGCATCGACTGCATCAAGATTGAGTAGTGCCATACGCACTGCTTCATGCACATAGGATTCTGCACGCCCTTCTTGTGTGAAAAAGTCATAGGCGACTCTTCCACCACCGCCGGCACTACCTTGTTCTAAGCGGCCATTTTCTTCTACGATTACGGAAACATTTAATCTTACAAGTGGCCTGACATCTGCTGCCATTGAGCCATCACTATTGGCGACGAGAATGACTTCGTGTGTACCTGCAATGGAGGCCATGACTTGTTTGATACGATGATCTTGTTTGCGAGCTAACGTATCTAAAGATTGCAGCAGACTGACTTTATCAGTCTCAGTCATTGAATCGAGCGGATTATCAGGAAGGTATAGTTGGTGACCTGTATTAGATTTCCACGCTTGCACCTGACCCGTTTGATTACCGCTTGCAATTGAGCGTGCAGCTTTACATGACTCTAATAAAGAAGGCAATACAATTTCGTCTGAATAAGCAAAACCAGATTTATCACCTTTGATTGCGCGTATACCTACACCTTGGTTGATATTGTAGCTCGCATCTTTAACGATGCCGTCTTCTAAGGACCATGCCTCATGTTTGCGTAGTTGAAAATATATATCCCCACTATCCGCTGAAGAATTTAATAGTGTTGAAAATGCTTGGGATAAATGAGACTCATCTAAACCTGATGGATCTAAGATGCTTGACTTAGCAAGCTCTAAAGGGTTTTGCATAAGGATAATTACTTTTGGTTATTTCATTCGTCGGTGTTCATTACATGGAAAGGTTTTACGACGTGATTGTAAATATTCTAAGTTCACTTCTGCCATAGAAAACCCTGCACCATGTTCTATACGATTAAGAATTGCGCCCCATGGATCGACAATCATACTATCGCCATGTGTTTCACGACCATTGATGTGATAACCGCCTTGTCCTGATGCAACAATGTACATCAAATTCTCGATAGCACGTGCACGTAGCAAACTTTCCCAGTGCGCCTTTCCAGTCGCAGCAGTAAATGCCGCAGGCAGAACAACAATTTCTGCCCCTAGATCTAATAATCCACGAAATAGTTCTGGGAAACGTAAGTCATAACAAACTGCTAAACCAATTTTACCAAATGGAGAATCAACAACTTTTAAATCAAGACTACCAAATTCAATCGTTTCAGATTCGTTATAACTTTCACCGGTATCAACCAAATCAACATCAAATAAGTGTATTTTGTCATAACGTTCAACAAAGTTACCTTTATTGTCATACAACATACACGCAGCAAGAATTTTATTAGGATCATTACATACGAGTGGAACCGTTCCACCTACGATCCATGCATTATGGAGCTTTGCTTGCTCAACTAAAAATGCTTGTATTGGACCGTCACCTTGTTCTTCACGTACTGCAACTTTATCTTCTTCTTCAATGCCCATAATGGCAAAGTTTTCTGGCAGTACAATTAATTCTGCACCAGCCTCAGCTGCTAGCGTAATTAGTCGCCCCGCCTCACGTAAATTTGCATCTACCTTTGGGCCTGAGGCCATTTGAATGGTGGCTACCTTGCTCAAAACTTAGTCTTTATTTACTAATTTAATAACACCGCATTATCGCACAGTATTGATTTTAAAAGACTCACCTAAAGTAGAGGCAATTACCTTATCCATAAGTGGGACTTAAATTGCATCTGCATCGCAAATCTCAAGGATTTGGATTAGGTTGCGACTGAGGTGCAGGTTGACCTTGTGTGGCAGGTGCGTTTTCCTTAGCAATTTTTTGCGCAATGGGCTCAATCACCGGATCTTCCCAGCTGCCTTTCATACTGTATTGCACTTGTGTGACTTTATCGACGTCGATACCCATTGATTTCGCAATTTTTTCTGCAACTGCTACACCAACCGCACCTATTGGTCCGCCAACTGCCAATCCGATCCATGGTAGCCCACCGCTCACATGTGGTGTTACCGTAACAATCTGATCGTAATCTTTTGCCGTTATACCAGTACGACCTTGAATCAAAATATCTGCTGATGGACCTTTCACTTTCAAATTTTGTGTTGTTAGATTCGCATCTTTAAACGCCAGATCGCCACGAATTTTTTCAAACGTGTATCCTTTTGAAAAAAAGTCAGTGAAGTCTAACGACAACCTACGTGTAATTTCACTAAGGTTAACCAAACCGATGATACGACCTGCGCCCCCGGGCTCAACGGATGAAATGGCCCCATCATTAAACCTAAGATTTGCATTACCTGTTACAGATGACAAAGAAAACTGATATGGCGCTTTGGGCCAACTAAAATTAGCTGAAACAGTCCCTTCACCACGTGTAATCGCACTATCAAACCCTAGTCCGGTTAGAGAATTTTGCATATTGTCGGTTTTAAGAGTAATGCTCAAATTCGTAGATTGCGTATTGTCCTCAGTAACTTCCCAAACACCATTAGCTGAAACTTTTAAATCGTTACCCCGACCTCTTAAGGAATCGATTGTAAGCCCGTTTATTGTAGGCTTAGTCTTTAAACTAACATCACTGAAGACTGCATCTTTATACTCAAATGATCTTGCATTCACTACGAGAGCAGGCAAACTGCGTGGATCTAGATTTGTAGACTGAGGATCCTTTTTATCATTAGCCAAATCAAAATGTAAATAATCAAAATTTGCTGTTGCAACACTGCCGCTTTCTGCATTCACAGGATATTCAAACGTTCCTTTTGCTATTGATGAACTAACATTGCCCGACCAAAAATCAAGATTTCTTCTCATATTAAAATCAACATTAGTAAAATCGAGATTTCCCAATGCGACTCTATTAATTGCAAGATCAACCTCATTCAATTCAATATCTTTTTGTTGATCTTTGCTGATTACATCACGCCATTGACCTAAATCTAACATTTTCATCCTGCCAGATACCTTGATACCTTTCTCTGGAAGCACAAACTGCTCGTTCCCCATACGCACTTCCATACGCGATAGTTTACTTGTTTGTTGTTCAAGAACGGCTTTCATAAAAACTTGATTATTCAAACTTGCATAAATTTCTCCAGGCGCATATTTCTGATGTTTTGTGTGTACCGATAATTGCGTCGCTTGTTGATATTCTTTTTTAAACGGCTCAGGAAGATGAATACTCGTACCATATAGATCACTCTTAACATCTACCCACAAGGTTTTATCATTACTGTTTTTATCTAGTTTTGGAATTGTGACTTTTGCTATAACCGGCGCGATACCTTTTACATAATCATTTAGTTCTTTGTACTCCGTGCTTAAATAAGTATCTAAATCTAAATCACCCTCAACTAATATTTCTGTTCGGCCTTCATTTAGTTTTTCAGCGCTTGCAGTAACTGGCAAACCATAGAGTTTGCCAGTTACCCCTGTTCCCCATGCGCCATACCTATCAAAATTTAACTTTCCTTGTAAATCTGTGAACGGCAGAGAAAGCGAATTTACTTTGAGGCCTGCATCTTTAAATTCAATAACTCCACCAACATATAATTCTTTTTCTAATTTTTTTGTCAGTGTGATGATCAAGTCCAAATCTAAACCCGTATTTCCACTTGTTGAAAGTTGTCTGATAATTTGACTATCTTCAGGAAGAAGAGAAGATTGTTGTAAATATTGAAAGATATTATTTGCCGGCCCTGCTGCGTACCCTTTTACGATAAGCTTTGGCAATTTTAAATCATTAATCTCTGCTGTTACTTTCCCTACTTGAGAGTCTAAAATTGTGCCTCGTTCGGCATGAACTGCCAGATATTTATTATTTATTTCAAAATTTGCATCAATATTATCAACCAGCGGCCAATCTTGACGGTAGTTCAGTTTTCCATCCTCTACTTCCGCTACTACTTGAAATCTTCCGGGTTTGTTTTTAAATGGGAAATTCTTTGGGTTTCCGTGAAACAGTAACTTTCCATTTTTCAAGTTACCGTCAAGGATTGCTTCAGACAACCACTTTGAGAGCTTGGGCTTCATACGTTTATAAGGCAAATACTGCATAATCGTATTTGCATTAGCTTCAGGCACCTGAATTTGAATATCGACATGAGCCTGCTTATTATTTACCTGTACTGTTCCTTGTAGTTGGGCATTCATTTCATTCGACTGCAAATTAGTATCTTGCAATGCAAATAGAAGATTATTTTTATCATTTCGCCAGCGAATCAAACCATTGATATTTTGATTAACAAGTGGATTATTTAGTAATTTATTTAATTCAATATTTACTGCGTCTGCCGCGAGCTCAACACTACCATGTACATGGTTGCTCTCAACCATGCCTGATATAGGTGATAATGTTATGCCTTGATCAGGAGCACTGATACCTACATCTTTAAAATTGGTTTTGTAATAGTATTTATTTAATTTCTTTTTGTTAATTGAAATTAAGCATTTAGTCGATGTCATTTCACCTTGCAACGAAACTTTATCGAGCAAACCAATAATCTTCTCAGTGATGAAAGGAAAATGTTGTATGGTTGAAAGCAATTGGTCTACATGAAAATAGTCCATCGCTGCACTTACTATAAAATTTTCCTGTCCACATCCTTTACAATTTAATTCAAATTGTTTTACAGGCCATTGAAAATTTGAGGCCTGTACTGACATATCGGCAAATATCAGTTCCCATTCATTGATATCTCCACTTAGTCTGAATTTTGTTTTGAGAGAGGTTATTTCTTCATTTTCAATAATATTGATATGTGGCTCTTGTACGTTTTTATATATTAAATCTGTCAAAGAAAAATGACCCAATAATGTGCGTCGCTTTAATGAATCGAAATCACCCCATACCTCAAAGTTTGAAAACCCTTTCTTTATTCCAACGCGTAACTTTGGAAAGAAGTCACTTAACAATTCGAGATTGATGCTTTCGCCCTTTGTATACAAATTCCCTTTTATGTTCTTGAATCCTTTATCCAAGTTACGAATATCCGCAATGATTGATAAAGATTTTCCAAGTGTATCAGGCAATGTAAAATGCGAAGTGACTTTAAACTTTTCCCCAGAAACGACAAGCACGATATCAACACGGTCAAAGAAGTAATTTAAATTTTTAATTTCGTCTTTGATTGAAATTGAGCTATTTAACAAATTTATTTTAAACTTGCTTTCAATTTTTGATTCCTTCCTCTTCGCAAGCTGATTACTAATATCAATTCCATTTAATATTATTCTTTCATCTAAAGTTCGCTCTGCTTCTAAGTTGCCACCTATGAATGTCAATTCTTTAAAAGCAACTTTCTTCTGTAGAATACTTTTGTAGAGATCGATAGAGATTGCAGCTTTATCTACATTTAATAACTGATCATATTCGCTATCATCTTCGAAAATTGATAAATTTTGCATCGTTACCAAAGGCGTGATGCCATGCCAGTCAATACGTATAGAATCTGCTTGAACTGGCTTGCCTAAAATAGCTGATAGATTTGTTTGAATTTCAGGTAAGTATTTTTGATATAGAGATGGATAGCCGCGTGCAATGGCTACTGCAAATGCAAGCAATATCAATAGCACAACAATCACGTACCAACTGCTTATGAATACTTTACGCAACATGATGAATAATTGCTAAAAAACCAACTATAGTGGCACCACGTCAAATTGCTCTTGTGAGTACAGCGATTCCACCTGTAGTTTGATTGTTTTACCTATATAGTCTTCCAACTCAGCAAGACTTGTGGACTCCTCATCTAATAAAAGATCTACTAAAGGTTGAGACGCCAAAACGAGTAATTCGTTCGTCTCATATTGGCGAGCCTCACGCATAATTTCGCGAAATAACTCGAAGCAAATCGTTTCAGCTGTTTTTATATAGCCACGACCTGAACAAGTAATGCATGACTCGCATAGGATATGCTCCAAACTTTCACGTGTTCGTTTGCGCGTCATCTCAACCAGCCCAAGTGGTGATACCTCACATACCTGGCTTTTTGCCCGGTCTCTATCGAGTGACTTTTCGAACACGCGCATTACTTGTCGCTTATGCTCATCATCTTCCATATCGATAAAATCGATGATAATTATACCGCCAAGGTTGC
>JBCCEI010000111.1:0-6167 GCA_039030355.1 Pseudomonadota bacterium
CAGCAATAACTTTAAGTTTTTCATAACTATCATCTTGCCACTGTTTGGCTAGGTGTGGGTGTACGCCCGCGGTCGATACCATGCCTTGATACTCAGTGGTGAGTTGTAACGCATACTCACTTTCTTCAACATCTGATCCTGTCAGGACAAAATGCTTTACTCCGGCATTTATTGCACGGTTTACAACGTCATCAGCATCTTTGCGAAATGCACTGCTGGTAAAGTTAAATCCGATGTCTACAAGTTCCATGATGTTATGCGAGATATGCACATTCTTCGCAGTATTCATTCTCAGTATCAGAAATTACAATTTGGCAATGACGACAAATCTTTGTATTGCTAGGTTTTAAATCTGTATCCAAGCAAACTCGATCATCAAAAACAAAACACTCGCCGCGCCAATGTTCGTCTCTATATTTTTCAAGATATTTTATAATGCCGCCTTCAAGTTGAAATACTTGATCAAACCCATTTTGTGCCATGATGTTTGCGCCTTTTTCACAGCGTATTCCGCCGGTGCAAAAGGTAACCAAAGGTTTGTCTTTGGGAATTTGCTTGAATTTGTCTTCGAGCTGAATGATGTCTCTAAAATTACGCATATTAAAGTGTATTGCATTCTCAAAAGAACCCAAATCCACTTCGAACGTGTTGCGCATGTCCAATAGTGTGATTTTTTTGCCCTGGTCTAACCACTGCTTAAGTTCATCGATGTTGATATGCTCTGCCTTGCTGCCATCTGGGTCCACTTCTTCTAGAAGTGACTTATTCGGTTCTGCACTTGGGTGGTCTTCTGGCAGTGGTTTCGTAGGAACCAGCTCGCTTCTAATTTTGATCAGCAGGCGTTTAAAAGGAATGAAATCAGAGTAAGTGGTATTCAATAACAATTTGTTTAAACCACATTGGCTATCAAGTTTTTGCAGAAAATAATCAATATCGGACTGTGTGCTTGCTAAACCTAAGTTAATACCTTCAGGGCTGATAAATATATTGCCTTTTATATGTGTTTGACTACAAATTGAATGCACAGATTCAAATACTTTAGAAGCATCTTCTATAGTGGCAAATTTATAACCTGCAATATTCGTAACTTGTTCAGACATATCTTTAGAAATATACAATACTTAACAATTATCGTGATTTTTGCGTTAGGGTTAGCATTATGAAAGAAGGACAACCACAGGCGGTATATCTAAAAGACTATACACCACCAGATTATCTCATCGATGAGGTGTATTTGCAGTTTGTATTAGGTGAGGAATTCACCAAGGTCATTTCACAACTACAGATACGTCGTAACCCTAAAAGTTCCAGCGAAAGCTCTTCTCTAGAACTTCATGGCGAAGATTTAAAACTTGAGTCCATCGCTCTGGACGATGTGCGATTAAACTCGGATCAATATATTTTGACCGAAGAGAACTTAATGATTGCAAATGTGCCCGAACAGTTTTCTTTGTCTATTGAAACAAATATTACACCACAAAAAAATACATCGCTAGAAGGGCTGTACAAATCAAGTGGTAATTTTTGCACCCAGTGTGAAGCACAAGGGTTTCGCAAAATCACTTATTTTCTCGATCGGCCGGATGTTATGGCGAAATACACAGTGCGAATTCAAGCTGATAAAACGCGCTATCCGGTTTTGTTATCCAATGGCAACCTCAAGGAAGCGGGTGATCTTGCAGATGAACAACATTTTGCAGTTTGGGAAGATCCTTTTCCCAAACCAAGTTACTTGTTTGCGCTTGTTGCTGGCGAGCTAGTCTTTTTAGAGGGCTCGCATCGCACACATTCGGGCAAAGATATCGTTTTACGTATTTATACTGAAAAGCATAATGCTGATAAGTGTGAACATGCGCTGCAATCACTGATCAAGGCCATGCAATGGGACGAGCAACGATTTGGCCTAGAGTGTGATCTAGATATGTACATGATCGTCGCGGTGGATTATTTCAATATGGGCGCAATGGAAAATAAAGGTTTAAATATTTTTAACTCAAGTTGTGTGCTTGCTCGGCCCGATACCACAACGGATGCTGAATTCATGCACATTGAAGCCGTGGTAGCGCATGAATATTTTCATAACTGGACCGGTAATCGTGTCACTTGCCGTGATTGGTTTCAGTTGAGTCTCAAAGAAGGGCTAACCGTTTTTCGTGATCAGGAGTTCACTTCGGATGTAACTTCTCGAGCGGTAAAGCGTATTAGTGATGTGCGTTCGCTTCGTGCTTATCAGTTTGCAGAAGATGCAAGCCCCATGGCGCACCCAGTACGCCCTGCATCGTTCATGGAAATCAACAATTTTTACACGCTAACGGTTTATGAAAAGGGTGCGGAAATCGTACGCATGTACCAAACCATGTTTGGTGTGGATGGATTTCGCAAGGGCATGGATGTTTATTTTAATCGTCATGATGGACAAGCTGTTACAACAGATGATTTTGCGGCAGCGATGGCGGATGCAAATAATGCTAACTTAACTGAGTTCAAACGATGGTACGAACAGGCAGGTACACCAGTTGTAAAAGTTACCGATCATTGGGATGAAGCTACACAAACTTATAAGTTGAATTTTGAACAAACGTGCCCACCCACGCCTGAAAGTAAGGAAAAAAAGCCTTTTGTTATTCCAGTGAAAACTTCTTTGCTGAGTGAGCAAGGAAAACCTTTATCGGAATCACAAGTGTTTAAATTCACAGAAGCAAAGCAAACATTTAGTTTTGAAAATATTTCCTGCAAACCAATTCCTGACTTATTGCAAGATTTTTCAGCTCCAGTACAACTACAGTATGACTATAGTAATGAACAGTTAGCATTTTTGCTAAAGCATTCTAGTGATGCATTCAATAGGTGGGACGCGGGTAATCGACTAGCCATTAATGTGTTAAAAGACAAATTATCGAGTGAAGGCAAGGGTTCTTTGATAGTGTTACAAGATGCTTTGCTTTATGCATTACAGTCTTCAACACTAGAGCAAAATTTTTTAGCGGAGTGTTTAGTTTTACCAACTGAGAAAGATTTAGAATCACATTTTGAAACAGTGGATATGCGAGCATGTGTGATCGCCAGCGACAACCTGTTAAAAGATATTGCAGAAAAACTTGAATCTGACTTGTTAACTAAAATTACAGAGAATAAATCCAGTAATACTGTATATCGCTATGATGCAAAAGAAGTTGCACGCAGAAAACTCATCAATATTTGTTTATATACTTTGTGTAGTTTGAATAAGTATGAATACAGAAAAATCGCACTGCAACAATTTGAATCTGCAAATAATATGACCGAACAAATAGGCGCAATTAATGCGTTGCTTCATGAGCGCTCAGACGAGCGCGAGCGAGTATTAGCTGCGTTCGAAAAAAAATGGCAGCATGATAGTCTGGTAATGGATAAATGGTTTGCAATGCATGCCCGATCAAAGATTCCTGGTGCCCTTGAAGGTGTAAAAGACCTCATGCAGCATTCGTCATTTAATATGGGTAATCCTAATAAAGTACGTTCTCTCATTGGAGTGTTTGCCGGGCAAAATGCGTATCACTTTCATAATCCAAATGGCAGTGGATATGAATTTATTGCAGAGCAAGTTGTGCACTTAAATGATACCAATCCACAAATTGCTTCTCGTCTAGTACGAACATTAATGAGCTGGAAAAAGTATGCACAACCCTGTGGTGAAAAGATGTACGAACAACTAGAGATGATTGCTACACATAAAAATCTTTCAAAAGATGTATATGAAATAGTAAGCAAGAGTTTACAAGCATAAATTTAAAACAATAGTATGACTAAAAAAAATGTTATCACGCCATTTCCAGATGGGCCGCTGCATATCGTAGGTATTCTTGAGTTGCTTAATGCTGATGCTGAGTTAATCGAAAAGACTGAAGAATTGTATCTCTGTCGTTGTGGACAATCCAATAATAAACCTTACTGTGATGGCCAGCATAAACAAATTGGATTTGTTGATGAAGGAGTTTTCAATAAGGCTCCTGAGTCAGAACAAGAGCAAAGTAATGAAGGTCTTTTATCGATTAAGGTACAAGCAAATGGGCCACTCATCTTTAGAGGCAATGCTTGTATACAAGATGCCATCGGTCAAAAAGTTTTTCGTAAAGTGGGTGGATTATGCCGTTGTGAAAAAAGTGGCAATCGCCCATTCTGTGATGGCACACATGCTAAAATTAACTTCGAAGCAGAATAAAATTATTAAAATCCGTCGGTCGACGTGAATAGCCCAACACGCAAATCTTTGGTTTTATAAATTTCTTTTCCATCAACCGACATCACACCATCTGCAATACCCATGGCCGTACCGCGGCTGATTACTCTTTTAATGTCAAGACGATAATGAACCGTTTTTGCTGTTGGTAGTACTTGTCCTGTAAATCGAACTTCATTTACTCCAAGTGCTCTGCCTTTTCCTGGATTGCCTTGCCAAGCAATATAAAATCCAAGTAACTGCCATAAAGCATCTAATCCCAAACAGCCGGGCATAACCGGATCCCCAGGGAAGTGGCAGTCAAAAAACCATAACTCGGGTTTGATATCTAATTCAGCTTCTACCTCACCACGACCGTAGCTACCATTTTCATTTGAAATAACAGTGATACGGTCCATCATCAACATATTTGGCATGGGTAGTTGCGCATTGCCCGGACCAAACATTTCACCTCTGCCACATGCCAGCAGGTCTTCGTAGGAAAAAGAATTTTTTTGAATCACAGTATTATAATTGTGGTTTGCTGCGAGTTAGCAGATTAGATGTGAAATTGCGTTTCATAAGTGTAACAAATACAAGTCATGATTACTTACGAAATGCGTGTGGTTTGTTTTACACGATCCAATAATAAATAAAGTTCGCTGATCGTTTGAATGAAATTGGCTTGAATTTCTTGCAAAACATCAAAGTAAGCTGCCGCTCCACTACCAGTAACCGCAATTTCTATATTCTGGTCTAATTGCTTACGTAATCTGCGTAACTGATTTGCCAATAAAGGATCATCAGCTGGCCGGGTAATTCCAATTGCAATGAGCTGTGCATTGCTTTTTTGCTGTGCATAAATAACTTCATCTACAGTGCCATACATGCCGAGAAAAATTGCATGCCAACCATTTGACTTACTTGCCGCTGCAAGGCGCAAGGCAGCAATATCGCTCACAGGTCCAGCAGGAGATGCACAAATGAGTTTGTATTCTGACTCAACGATAGGTTCATTCATTACCAAATTAGAGAGAAAACCACGTATAGAATAAATTGCAATTGCATAATGCGCATCACGCAATGCGCCTCTGCGACATTCATCTTGAATGTGTGATACGAGGGGGCGTAGTAAATCTTCTAATAAAAATATTATACCAAGTGATTTAGACGCATCACTTAAAGAATGATAAATGTCTTGGCTATTAAATCGCTGCACCGCATCTAAACAATCATCAAAATATTCCATCACCGAACCGGTGCTTGGGCGTTGTTCTATTTTTGCGATAGGTATGCGAGCTGCTGCCGTTTCGTCGTTATCTACTAATTCTCTTAGTTTGTTAATTGACAGGCTTGCAACATCACCAATACGCCGCCCTGCAGAAGTGGCGCGACGTAGCATGATGAGCTTTTCAACATCCTCATCACTGTATAGTCTTCTACTGTTGCTGGCGCGTTTCGGTGAGACGACGCCGTAGCGTCTTTCCCACACTCGAATCACGTCAGCGGTTAATCCGGTGCGTCTTGAAACGACTTGAATGGGGTGCTCGTTGTTTGCGACGCTTGTCTGTTTGCTTGCCACGTTGATCTGTCCGATGTTTGTCTAAGATATTGTAGCGAATTTGTCTGCTTATTGTAACATATATTGGGCATCGTCATAGCTTTGTATTAGACAAATATGAGTCATTGCCAGAATTCATCTTGAATAGCAATCTAGCAAGGCGTATATTTATTGCATCAGAAATTTTTCTTACAGGCTTAGGCCTGATGCATTGCTTGGCATAGAGTCAAGTGGTTCGAGATCAATAGACTCGATATAACAAGGAGCAACCAATGAAGAAATTTTTAATCAACGCGCGGTACTTTTTAGCACCGTTATTAATTTTAGCGGCCATGTTTGGCGTATTGGCAGGCGGGCCATGGGTATGGACCGGCGTGGTACTACTTGGTGCCGGCATCATTATCGATA
>JBCCEI010000112.1:0-6134 GCA_039030355.1 Pseudomonadota bacterium
ATTATAATATTTTATTGTGGCATTGGGCTGCAGCGCCTATTAGGCTAAGATTATTAAAGTAATTTCAAGGAGTTTGTAAATGGCTGAGTTTGATCAAGAGTTGGATGCATGCGGTTTAAATTGCCCACTTCCAATTTTAAGGGCAAAGAAAGCTTTGTCTGGCATGGATACAGGTAAAGTTTTACATATTATTGCGACTGATCCAGGTGCGGTTAAAGACTTTGAAGCTTTTTCAAAGCAAACAGGAAATGAACTTTTAGATTCTAATGAAGATGATGGAAAGTTCTACTTTCGAATTAAGAAGAAGTAATAAAAATTATAAGAAAATTTTAGTTGGCGGTTGACGCCACGGCTTAGTTACTCACTTCGCAGTTTTAGAGAAAATGTTCTAACCTTTTGGTTAGGACATTTTTTTGTATTGGGTTAACACAACTTTAACGATTATTCAGTGCGTCATATCATCTCAATTTTGTTGGAAAATGAAGCGGGTGCTCTCTCAAGAGTTTCAGGCTTATTCTCGGCGCGTGGATACAATATTGAGTCACTTACTGTAGCGCCAACTGACGATTCAACTGTATCTAGAATCACTGTAGTAACAGAAGGTAGTGATGAAGTTATCTCACAAATTGTAAATCAGCTTAATAAACTTGTTGATGTTGTAAAAGTACTCAACCTGACTTCTGATGAGCATATCGAAAGGGAAGTTCTACTTTTAAAATTACGAGAATCTGATGCGGTGAAAACTGCCATTCAGACCTTAACCGGTGAATATAAAGGTAGAGTTGTTAACGAATTGAATGGTGCAGTTGTGGTAGAAATTACAGGAGAAGGTGAGAAGTTAGATCGAGCGATTAAGCTTGTACCAGCAGATGCTGTTTTAGAACTAGTGCGTTCTGGCACACTAGGTATTGCGGCTGGCAAAGAAGTTTTAAAATTAGAAACAATGTAATCAAATAAAAATTGAAGGATTAGTCAACGGAGATTAAGAATGAATATCTATTACGACAAAGATGCAGACCTATCAGTAATCAAAGGAGTACAAGTAGCGATCATAGGCTATGGCTCACAAGGTCATGCGCACGCAAATAATTTAAAGGACTCTGGAGTTAAAGTTGTGGTTGGCTTGCGCGAAGGTTCTTCTTCTCATGTAAAAGCTAAAAATGCTGGCCTCACTACAACATCTATTGAAGATGCAGTGAGCTCATCCGATATAGTTATGGTGTTAGCGCCTGATGAACATCAGCGGAAATTGTATACAGAATCTATTGAACCAAATATTAAGCAAGGGGCAACGCTAGCATTTGCTCATGGATTTAATATTCATTTTAAAGGGATTACACCGCGCGAAGATTTAGATGTGATTATGATTGCCCCTAAAGGCCCAGGCCACTTGGTGCGATCAACTTATACACAAGGTGGCGGTGTACCAACACTCGTCGCAGTTTTTCAAGATCCATCAGGCAAGGCAAAAGAAACTGCAATTTCATATGCATCAGCTAATGGTGGTGGGCGTGCAGGTATTATTGAAACTACCTTTAAAGAAGAAACTGAGACAGATTTATTTGGCGAACAAGCTGTATTGTGTGGTGGTGCAACAGCATTAGTACAAGCGGGTTTTGAAACCTTAACGGAAGCTGGTTATGCACCAGAGATGGCATATTTTGAATGTTTGCATGAATTAAAACTCATTGTTGATTTAATGTATGAAGGTGGTATCGCTAATATGCGTTATTCTATTTCAAATACAGCAGAATACGGAGATTTAACACGTGGCCCTCGCATAGTGACTGATGAAACCAAAGCAGAAATGAAGAAAATTTTAGCTGAAATTCAAGCAGGTGAATTTGCAAAAGAATTTATCAATGAATATGACACTGGTGCGAAAAATATGCATTCCTTGCGTGAGCAAGGTCAGAAACATCCGATTGAAGATGTTGGTGCAAAATTGCGTGGCATGATGCCTTGGATCAGTGAAAATAAAATAGTAGATCAAACTAAAAACTAACAAAATAAAAATGGCAGGAATGCCGTAAGCATTCATCATGATTCCAATTGCTAGAGAAGTACGTGTACTTTTAGTTTTAATTGGAATTGTATTAATCTTTGCGCAAGCCAAATTTAACTTGCATCCGTTATGGATCGCATGGTTGGCATATTTTTTACTATTATTTCTATTTAGAGATTTCAGTCGAGTTGTTCCTGCTCAACCTCTGGCTATTGTCAGTCCAGTCGATGGTAAAGTAGTTGATATAAACGAAGCATACGACCCTTACTTAAAACGCGTTGCGCAGTGCATTCATCTTCAACAACCATGGTTGGGAGAATTTAATGTACACAGCCCAGCAGAAGGGAAAGTGAATAATCTTTGGGTAATTTCTCCAACCGATCCAGAAAAATCACAACTTGCACTTTGGCTGCAAACTGATGAAGAAGATGATGCCGTTATGGTGGCAGACTTGAATTCAATATTCCGTCATGCCACATGTAACGTAAGTACTGGTGAAAGATTAGGTCAAGGGCAAAGGTGTGGATTTATGGGATTTGCATGTAAATTCATTATTTACTTGCCTCCTTCTGCCCATATAGCCATAAAGGTAGGACAGTCGGTTCGCGCTGGTAGCGACAAATTGGCAGAATTTGTACATGAAAAGCGTTCATAATGTCTGTCTATGAAAGAAAAGTCGCAAAAGCCACGTAAGAGAGGGATTTACCTGTTGCCAAATTTGCTCACAACGGGGGCATTATTTGCAGGTTTCTATGCCATCATTGCGGCCACAGCGGATCGTTTTGAGCATGCGGCGGTAGCTATTGTAGTTGCAATGTTATTGGATGGGTTTGATGGGCGTGTTGCACGTATGACTCACACAAGTACAGAGTTTGGTTCTCAGTATGACAGCCTTTCCGATATGGTTTCATTCGGTGTTGCACCTGCATTAGTTATGTATTTCTGGGCGCTAATTCATTTTCAGGGTTATCCTGTCATGTCCAAATTAGGTTGGCTCGCGGCATTTTTCTACACTGCGGCGGCGGCATTGCGTCTTGCAAGGTTCAACACACGTATTGGTGTTGATAATAAAAGATATTTTCAAGGTTTGCCCAGTCCAGCGGCGGCCGCGGCGATGGTCGGATTTATTTGGGTATGCCATGACATGCAGTTATCGCGTGCGGATTTTGCAATCCCCGCACTCATAATCACGATTTTGCTTGGCGCGTCTATGGTCAGTAATTTTAGTTATTATAGTTTTAAAGACATTAGCCCGAGTGAGCGCGTACCTTTTTATGCGCTTTTAGCGATTGTTGTGGGATTCATATTAGCTTCTATCGATACTCCAAAATTCTTTTTTGCACTGTTTGCAGTCTACGCACTATCGGGACCCGTAACGCATCTACTTCGAGCAAAACGTAAGCGAGAGCAACGAATTGAACTGACAAAAACGCCAAATAGCGTCAGCAAAGAAGATTAAAGCGACTAAAAGTAGTCAAAAAATCCACGTTTAGACAAATTTATGTAGCAACTTTTTTCCTATCCAGTTATATTCAAAAAATGAACAGGGCAATTTTTAGTAATTCGCGCGCAAGCATTGTGGTAGTTCAATCGATAACTGCTCGTCAAACAGTGCTTTTATCTTCACTCCTACTGCCGCAGTAGCGGCACATCTATGCCTGACGAGGCGATATACGTATAAATTTCAGTTTTAAATCTTTTCAGGGCATATCTGCTTTGGTTAATAAATATTGCGAAGGTGTTCGCCAAAGATTTTTTATAGGAGATTCTATAGAATCCCATTGAATGCAAGCGATATGACTTGAAAATTATTATGGAGCAAGACGGTGGCAAGTAAGGAAAAGTTAATTATTTTTGATACAACTTTGCGCGACGGAGAGCAAAGCCCGGGTGCGTCTATGACACGTGATGAAAAAGTCAGAATCGCAAAGTCTTTAGAGCGTATGCAAGTTGATGTAATTGAAGCAGGCTTTCCAATGGCAAGTGCTGGCGATTTTGAATCGGTGCAAGCCGTGGCTAATGCAGTAAAAGACAGTACCGTATGTGGTTTAGCGCGTGCACTCGATAATGATATTGATCGAGCTGGGGAGGCACTGAAAGAGGCAAGCTCAGCAAGAATACATACGTTTATTGCTACTTCTCCTATTCATATGAAAAGTAAATTACGTATGACTGAAGATCAAGTTGTTGAGCAAGCAATTCATGCTGTAACACGTGCGCGTGGCTTCACAGACAATGTTGAATTTTCTCCTGAAGATGCTGGTCGTTCTGAGTTTGAATTTTTATGCCGCGTTATTGAATCTGTAATCAAAGCAGGTGCAAATACGATTAACATCCCAGACACGGTGGGTTATAACATTCCACACCAATTTGGAAGTTTGGTGGGTCGCTTAATTGAAAATATTCCAAATTCAGATCAGGCAGTTTTTTCAGTACATTGTCATAACGATTTAGGGTTGGCAGTTGCCAATTCACTTTCTGCTGTTCTCCATGGAGCAAGGCAGGTTGAATGCACAATTAATGGTTTGGGTGAGCGTGCCGGTAATGCATCCTTAGAAGAAGTAGTGATGACGGTACATACACGTCAAGATGTATTCGATTGTAAAACTGATCTAGATACTACCCAAATCGTGCCAACATCTCGTATGGTGTCAACAATTACAGGCTTTCCTGTGCAGCCAAACAAAGCCATTGTAGGTGCAAACGCATTTGCACATGAATCTGGTATTCATCAAGATGGCGTACTTAAAGCACGCGAAACCTATGAAATTATGCGTGCCGAGGATGTAGGCTGGGCAACGAACAAAATAGTTTTAGGAAAGCACTCTGGACGCAATGCATTTAGAACAAGGTTGGATGAGATCGGTATTAATTTTGATACTGAAGAAGAATTAAACGATGCATTTGCTAATTTTAAAGATTTAGCTGATCGAAAACATGAAATTTATGATGAAGACTTGCATGCATTGGTTTCTGATTCTGCCTATGTAAATAATGAATTTTGTAAATTAGTTGCATTAAAAGCAAATTCAGAAACAGGTAAAACACCACAAGCTGAAATTACATTATCAGTCAATGGAAGTGAACAAACTGCTACATCAACAGGTGGGGGTCCCGTAGATGCAACATTTTGTGCGATAGAAGAAATTGTCGCTAGCGAGGCACAATTGCAACTATATTCTGTCAATAACATCACCACCGGAACTGATTCGCAGGGAGAGGTTACCGTACGTTTGCAAAAATCGGGGAGAATTGTAAATGGACATGGTGCAGATACGGATATTGTAATGGCATCTGCAAAAGCCTATTTACATGCTTTAAATAAATTGGTTAATCCGGATGAGCGGGCGCATCCCCAACACCATGTATAAAAAATTTGTAAATTAGTTGTTCAGGCAAAACTTTTATGAATGAAGAAAAACGTCTTTATTATCTAGACCAACTAGGTATACAGGCGTGGGCGTCAAATGAAGTTGTTGTTAAAGAAGTGCAAAAACAACATGAGCAAGCAATTGGTGCTAAGCAAGATGCTGAACAAAAAATTGTTAAAGAAACACTAAGTGCGCAAGGGATTAAAGTTGCTGCAAATCTTGATGAACTTAAACAAACTGTTTCTAATTGCACCAGGTGTGAGCTGCATCGCAGTCGTACACAAACAGTTTTCGGTGTGGGTCACCCCGCAGCAGAATGGTTAATTATTGGAGAAGCGCCAGGTGCAGATGAGGACCGCTTAGGAGAACCCTTTGTTGGTAGAGCAGGACAATTGTTAACGAGTATGCTGCGTGCAATGGGGTTAGCTCGCGAAGAAGTGTTTATTGCAAATATTTTAAAATGTAGACCGCCAAATAACCGTGATCCGCAAACGGATGAAATAAACAATTGCTCATCTTATCTACGGCAACAAATTGAATTAATACAACCCAAAATAATTTTAGTCGTCGGGCGCATTGCTGCTCAGTCATTGTTAAGTGTGGATACTCCGATTGGAAAAATGCGTGGCCAAAAATATCATTATCAAGATACTGCTATACCAGTAATTGCGACCTACCATCCTGCGTATTTACTACGTAGCCCTCAACAAAAGCGCAAATCATGGGAAGATTTAAAGTTCGCTATGCAAGTATTTTCA
>JBCCEI010000113.1:0-6043 GCA_039030355.1 Pseudomonadota bacterium
TCTTCTTCTTCTTCTTCTTCTTCTTCTTCTTCTTCTTCTTCTTCTTCTTCTTCTTCTTCTTCTTCTTCTTCTTCTTCTTCTTCTTCTTCTTCTTCTTCTTCTTCTTCTTCTTCTTCTGGATCTTCTTCCTCCTTTCTAACTTGTCCGCTTTGGGTCGTTAGCGGTCATTTTAAAACAATAATTTTTGAATCTGAAGCAACTTCCATGTTGCAGCTATATATTCACGCATCCTTGCGCTCACAGCATGTGCTCACTCTTTAGTTCGTTAGCGGCCATTATTACAAATCCCACCAGGCCACTAATAAAAACGCAGCGAAAAAAAGCAAAGTAAGTAAAAAATATTTTGGTTTTCTATACTTTTGTCTAATTGGATCGAGCGCAAGCCAGATCGTAATCACAACACCTATAAAAAACACTACCATTAGTATAGAGGCTAGGTTAAGTGAGGTTAATGATTCCATTTTGATATTTCTAAATTTCCAACCTTATTAAGATAAGTTTAGCAAAATCGAGCATCTACACGGATAGCTAACTTGCTCCACCAATCATTGCTATTTTGTTTTAAACTGTGTACATGGCGAGTTTAATTGATAGTTCCTACCGACCCTATTTATTACCAAAGCGGTTGGTATTCTTTGATCTTGATGGCACGATCATTCCTTCCACGAATGCCTCCGGGCGTAGAATTGCGATCGCGGTGAACGCCTATAATAAATTATGTGAAGTTGCTGATGATAAGTTAAATATTCAGAACTTACCCGAACTGCAGCATGAAGATTGTAGCAAATGGCATAAAGAACACGGTGGACCAATTGGGTTAATAAAACATGTATTGCGTGATACTGAACTCGATTCAGATATCAAAGAGTGTTTGGCATTTTATTTTAATGGCTTATTCAATAAACGCTTAGAGCAATATCACCCAGATGATTTAGAATTTGATGTAATTTCAGATGCCGCACTTTCTTTTGTGCAAAAACTTTCAGAAGTCGCAACTGTAATACTTGTATCGTATCGTTATCAACCAAGACGAGAATTCTATGATTCACTTGAAGGAATAGGCTTGACCAAGAACGGTTTGTTTGGCCCACATAATGCATTTGCAGTAGGTGGACCCAGTTCTTCCGCAGATGGCTCTAAGGCTAGATTTGTGGGAAGAATGTGGCGCCGCGAAATTCGTGCACAAAGAAGGCTGACTGCGGAAAATGGGAAAACATTTCCACCGTTTATGGTGGGCGACTCTATTCGCGACCTACATTTTGCTGCCGATTCGGGTGGTGTGTTTATTGGCGTGTATGAAACAGGTGTAGATTCAAAACAAACTTTTATAAGTGAAATTAAAGAAATGGGGAGTGATTTAGATACGAACTCTCGTGTCTTTCCTTCAATTGAGGATTCTGAGTTACAGTCAAATTTGTTTACAGAATGTGAGACCTATATGGAAACGTTAAAGAACATGCCAAAAGAACTATAAAGCGATCTTAATTAAGATCAATTCTTATGAATTCGGTATGATTTGCCGATACTGCGAACAATAACCTCACTGCGGATAATTGTATTCTTTTTAATTTCTGATCCACATGCATCCTTAATTTGCTTACACTGTATTTTGTAATGTAATCAATCGATTCTGATGAAAAATAAATCCACACATTTCGGCTTTCAAAACGTAAGCCCAGAAGAAAAAACCGAAAAGGTTACAGCGGTATTTGAATCGGTTGCTGGTAACTATGACATTATGAATGATGTGATGTCATTTGGGTTGCACCGCATTTGGAAACGTCATTTTGTGCATCTGGCAAATATTCGCCCACACTTTCAGATTTTAGATCTCGCAGCAGGTACGGGCGATATTGCAGCATTATTTCTACCAAAACTGAATGATAAAGGTTCAGTCACATTATGTGATCCAAACGGCGCGATGTTGGAAGAAGGTCGCCGTCGTATGGTTGACAAAGGTTTTTTGAAACAACTGCATTATATTCAGGCGATGGGCGAGAATTTACCTTTTCCAGATGATCATTTTGATCGCGTCACCATTGCATTTGGTTTGCGCAACTTTACGAATAAAGAAAAAGCCTTGCGCACAATATTTAAATTACTTAAACCGGGTGGCCAGTTACTGGTGTTGGAATTTTCCAAACCACAAAAGTGGATGCAAGGCGCATACGATGCCTATTCATTTAAGTTTTTACCAAAGATGGGTGAAATCATTGCAAAAGATTCTGAAAGTTATCAGTACTTAGCCGAATCGATTCGCAAACATCCAGACCAAGAAACATTACAGTCGATGTTTGAAGCTGCAGGGTTTGAAAAATGTGATTACGTTAACCTTCAAGGCGGCATTGTGAGTATTCATCGAGGACACAAACTGTCTATATAAATCATGCCATTAAAACTAATCAACAATGCTTTGCAGAAGTATTTAGATAGCGATCCTGAAATTGCTAGCAAGCTGGATCAGTTTGAAGGTAATGATTTATTGGTGCATCTTAATGATATTAATAAAGAATTTGTTGTGACGCTTGGGTCATCTAGTATGGTTGTTAGTGAACATGTGTTGAATGAAGGTGAAGAAATGACACAAGAATTCGCTACTACGATTCATTCAAATATTATTAGCCTAGTTAGAATAGGCTTGGGTGCTGATTATCAAACCATGTTAAATAATGGCTCTTTAACAATAGAGGGTGATGTAGAGTTAGCAAACCAATTGCGCGCAATATTTAAAGAAATTGATATTGATTGGGAAGAAGTGGCTTCTAAATATGTTGGTGATTCAGTTGCGTATCAAGTAGGTTTGTTTGCAAATCGATTTAAAAATTATTCTTCTCGCTCGGTAAATAATTTTCGCTTAGACGTGAGTGAATACTTACAGGAAGAATCACGTGTTTTACCCACCAAAGTTGAAGTCGATCGATTCATGAATGATGTGGATAATCTGGATGCGAATGTGCAGCGATTAGAAGCACGTGTGCAAAGGCTGATTGAAGCGAGTAAGCAATAATGCGATATCTGCGTTTACTATTTCGTATCTTGCACATCAATTTGGTGCTGTTTCGACATGGTTTGGAAGAAGTGTTACTTGCAGTACCTTTTTTTCGCCCCATACGATTCATATTATTTTTAATGCCATGGCACTGGTTTCGAAAATTAGAAACCAGTCATGGTGCGCGAATCCGCAGGGCACTGGAAGACTTAGGTCCTATCTTTGTAAAGTTTGGGCAAGCGCTCTCTACGCGACGTGATTTATTATCTGAAGATATCGCAGATGAATTAGCCAAGTTGCAAGATCAGGTGCCGCCGTTTGATGGCGAAGCTGCACAGGACATCATTGAAAAAGCATTTAAAAAGCCGGTAAGCGAAATATTTAAAGACTTTAGTGTTGAGCCGTTAGCCTCTGCATCCATTGCTCAAGTTCACGCGGCAACGCTTCATGATGGCACCGAAGTGGTGGTTAAAGTACTACGCCCAGGTGTTGAAAAGCGTGTACGCAGAGATTTGGAACTGATGCATGCCATGGCATCAATTGCGCATCGTTATTGGGAAGATGGCAGGCGTTTGCGTCCAAAAGATGTGGTGGATGAGTATCACCAAATTATTCATGATGAATTAGACCTTATGCGTGAGGCCGCTAATGCAAGTCAGTTACGCAAAAATTTTGAAAATTCAACAGACTTGTATGTGCCTGAAGTGTACTTTGATTTATGCACACGTGACGTCATGGTGCAAGAACGTATACGTGGTATCCCAGTTAATGATATTAAAGCGCTACGTGATCATGGTGTGAATCTTAAAAAATTATCAGACCGTGGCAGTCATATCTTTTTTACCCAGGTATTTAGTCATAACTTTTTTCATGCAGACATGCATCCAGGGAATATTTTTGTTTCATTTGAGAACCCTGAAGATCCCAAATATATTGGTGTAGATTTTGGCATCATGGGAACTCTAGCCCTTGAAGATCAACGTTATCTTGCTGAAAATTTGTTAGCGTTTTTAAACGCAGACTATCGACGCGTTGCGGAACTACATTTGGAATCTGGTTGGGTGCCGCCTGATACGCGTGTTGATCAATTTGAGTCTGCAATTCGCACTGTGTGTGAACCTATTTTTCAACGACCACTAAGTGAAATATCATTCGGAAGTTTGTTGTTGCGATTATTTCAAACTGCGCGTCGCTTCAACATGGAAGTGCAACCACAATTGGTTTTGTTACAGAAAACATTATTAAATATTGAAGGATTGGGTCGCACCCTAGATCCAGATTTAGATTTATGGAAAACAGCTAAACCATTTTTAGACCGTTGGATGAGCGAACAGGTTGGTCCGCGTGCTTTAATATCTGGCTTACGTAAGCAATTGCCACGTATGGCGGAGCGATTACCGGAAATTCCTGATCTGGTATATTCCACTATGAAACAATTTGAACAGGGGCAAACCAAGTTAGAAATGCATAGCCAAGAATTGATTGAGCTACGCAAAGAAATGAAAAAATCCAATCGAAACTTATTATTCGCAATCGCACTCGGATCTGCTGCAATAGTCGCTGCACTTTGGTTCTTCTAAATGGACGTTACGCCTATTCTAGATCCTCTAAACGAGGCCCAACGCGAAGCTGTAAGTGCACCACCAAATCCTGCATTAGTTATTGCTGGCGCAGGCAGCGGGAAAACACGGGTATTGGTACATCGCATTGCTTGGTTATGTGAGGTTGAAGGCGTATCACCATTTAGTATTCTTGCAGTAACGTTTACCAACAAAGCTGCAGCTGAAATGCGCGCACGTGTGGAAGAACTACTTGGACATAATCTTGCTGGTATGTGGATGGGGACGTTCCATGGAATTTCACATCGTTTATTGCGTGCTCATTGGCAAGAAGCGAATTTAAAGCAAAGTTTTCAAATATTAGATAGCGGCGACCAACAACGTTTAGTTAAACGCGTTATTCAGGGTCTTGGCCTTGATCAAGATAAATGGCCACATAAACATGCATGTTGGTTCATCAATTCGCAAAAAGAAGAGGGTATCCGCCCTAAAGATTTGCATGACAATGGTGACATTACACAACGTCAATTGATACGCATTTACGCCGCCTATCAAGAGGCTTGTGAGCAAACCGGTTTGGTTGATTTTGCTGAATTGTTATTGCGAAGTTTAGAGCTACTCAAGCAACGACCAGATATCCTCACTCATTATCAGACCAAGTTTCGTCATATTTTGGTGGATGAGTTTCAGGATACCAATTCAATTCAATATCATTGGTTGAAATTACTTGCTGGCGAACAAAACCCAATTTTTGCTGTGGGCGATGATGATCAATCAATTTATGGTTGGCGTGGTGCGCGCATTGAGAATATTCAAAGTTTTGAAAAAGATTTTAAAAGCTCACAATTGTTTCGTTTAGAACAAAACTATCGTTCAACCAATACTATTTTATCCGCCGCAAACTCATTGATTGATAACAATCAGGGACGCATGGGTAAAAAGCTTTGGACCGATGGCGATGATGGCGAACCGATTTATTTATATGCATCGTTTAATGAGCAAGATGAAGCGCGATTTGTTGCTGATAAAATTAAACATTGGCTGGATACGACTAGCGGCAAGCGACAAGACATTGCAATTTTATATCGTTCCAACGCGCAGTCGAGAATGTTTGAAGAGATTTTTATTTCGCAAAGCATTCCCTACCGTGTTTATGGTGGTTTGCGCTTCTTTGAACGTGCAGAAATAAAAGATGCACTGGCCTATTTGCGTCTCGCAAAGAATGTTGCCGATGATCCATCGTTTGAGCGAATTATTAATGTGCCTACACGCGGAATTGGCCAACGCACGGTTGCAATGATTCGTGATTTTGCAAAACAACATCAACTCACACTTTGGCAAGCAACTGAAAAAATTCTGCAATCAAGTTTATTGGCGGCACGTGCATCAAATGCAGTTGCACAATTTATGAATTTAATGGTCAAGCTAGCCCAAGAAATTGATGGCTTGGAACTTAGTGAGCAAGTCGATCATATCGTGCAAGTTTCTGGACTCA
>JBCCEI010000114.1:0-5907 GCA_039030355.1 Pseudomonadota bacterium
GACGAAATATTTAAATATGGTTCTATGGTTTTACTTAAAGCTTCATTATTCGAAATAGATTCACTTACCAAGTCAACAAAATAGTCTTTATCAACCTTGTGCCAATTATCATCCTCAATAAATTGCGCAAGTAATTCGTCTGTTGTGTGTCCACCTAATTGCCATTGATAAAGCGCCTGCAAAGCCAACCTTCTGGACCAGTGTCGTTTTTGTGGTTCCACTGAATAATCGCGTAACTAAATAGATTTAATTACGTTTATCATTTCCAATACACACAAAGCTGCATCCCTACCCTTATTGTTTTCCATATTCGCACTAGAGGATCTCTCTTTTGCTTGCAGCAAGTTATCTGTGGTGAGCACACCAAATGCAATAGGTTTGTCTGTATCTAGACTGGCTTGCTGTATGCCTATTGCGGCACCATGGCAGACATAATCAAAATGTGGCGTATCGCCACGAATAACACAACCAAGCGCAATTACCGCATCATAATTGGCTGTTGCATATTGTTTACATATTAATGGTAGCTCAAAAGCACCTGGCACATATGCTTGTGTGATGTTTGATTCATTCATTCCATGTTCTATCAAGGTTTTAAGCGCAGCATCACGCATGCTTTCTACAATTTCGCCATTGAAACGCGCCGACACAATCGCAATTTTAATATTACTTGCAGAATAATCTGCACCTTCAGTATTACTATGTTTCATATAAATTAATTACGTCGTTGATTTTGTTATTTGCTCTAAGTATCTAGCAACTAGATCAACTTCAATATTCACCTGATCTTTGGTCTTAACGTTTTTCAATGTTGTATTCCTCAATGTGTGAGGGATTATGGTTACAGAGAATTCATCATTATTTGTATCGTTAACTGTTAAACTAACTCCATTTATACAAATTGAGCCTTTTGCGGCTATATATCTGATTAATTTTTTTGGCGGACTAAACCAAAAAATGGATTCATTTTCTTTATCTATTCGTTTATTTGCTATCCCCATACCGTCAACATGGCCACTAACAAAGTGTCCACCCATTCTGGTACTTGGTGTAACGGCATGTTCTAAATTAACATGATTCTCGCGTATACGATGACCAAAGTGTGTGCATTTTTGCGTTTCTTCTGAGACGTCGACTTGAAATGCGTTTTTCTCAATCTGATATGCAGTCAAACAGACTCCATTCACTGCAATACTGTCTCCCGATACCATTTCTGCAACAAAGTCCTCAGTAGTCTGTATTTTATATTGATGTATATCAGATTTACTGGAAAGATGATGGATCAAACCAATTTCTTCTATGATTCCAGTAAACATATATGATTAAATCAATTCAATGTTATAAGATGTGAGTGGCATAGCTGTAGCGTTATTAAAAGTTGCGCCCGCTTCTACACCAATTTTGGCAATTTCTTCAACGGATTCAAAATGATCATAAACTGCATACATTGCACCCAAAGCAATGTCACCACCAGAACCAACGGCCCAAAATCGAGAGTATTCAAAAACTTCACGTAGTGCGTATACAGCAAAAATACCACTTGGGTTAATTATCAAAGTATCAATTCTCGATGACTCATAAGGATCGTCTTCCTCGTCTTTAGGATTCAGAAAATATTCATCTTTTAAAATTGGATGTAATTTTCGAAATGATTCAAATATTTCTATCTGTGAATTGAAATGCAACTCATTACCATGTTGTTGTAACAGGCTTTGTATAACTATGTGATGTGCAGCGCTTCCAACTATGCCAAAATAGTTTTCTTTATGTTGGTAAATTTTATCATGCGTATTATCAAATTCACTTGACTGTTTAATTTCACCAAATGTCGTGAGTGTGTCAGCCGCAATACATGCTTTGCCATTCTTTTTTACCGCAACAATAGTAGACATAATTAATTTTATTGAAATTTAGAGTTCATTGTTATTTTTAAATCCGGGCCAATTCTTCGAACATCTTGTATTTTAAAATGAATACGATCTTGCATCGCTTCAATAACTGAGATTGATGCCATATTAAGTGCCTCGCTTCCCATAATATGTGGAGCCATATAAACAATCATTTCATCAACCAGTTTTACACGTAACAAACTTCCCACCAGGGTTGAACCTGCTTCGACTAACACTTCATTAATTTCTCGACTTGATAAATCTGTCATAACACTTTTTAAACTAATACCAGTTTCATCATTTTCTATTTGCACAACTTCAATGTTTAGGTCATTTAGAGCTGAAAGTTTTTTATCATCATTTGAACAAGTATAAATAATGACCTCACCGGCTTCATGCAATATTTTTGCACTCTGTGTAATTCGTAATTGCGTGTCTAAGATTATCCTGATCGGCTGTTGTATTTCCTTTTCAATTCCTAACTCACTTTGTTTAATTCTAACGTTTAGAGACGGATCATCTAATAATATAGTTTCAATTCCAGTCAGTATCGCACAGCTTCTAGCACGGAGTTTTTGCACATCTTTTCTTGCTGCTTCAGAAGTTATCCATTTGCTTTCACCTGATTTAAGCGCTGTTTTGCCATCTAAGCTGATAGCAGATTTGACAGTAATATAGGGGCGATTCTTAGTACAACGTTGTACGAAACCCTTGTTCAAAGCTGCAGCTTCAGATGCCATGATATTGCTTGTTGTCTTAATATTATTTGATTGTAAATGCAGAAGTCCCTTGCCATTAACTAATGGGTTAGGGTCTTGCATAGCAACAACTACTCTAGCGACCTGAGCTTTTATTAATGAGTCAATACATGGAGGTGTTTTACCATGATGCGCACATGGTTCTAGCGTGACATAGACTGTGGCATTTTCAGCACTACCTTTAACGTTGTTTAAAGCATTAATCTCAGCATGTGGTTCACCTGGATATGCGTGAAAGCCTTGCCCAATTATGCTGTTATTTTTAACGATTACACAACCAACCTTCGGGTTATTTCTTGTCGTATATAAACCCTTTTTTGCTAGGCGAAGCGCTTTCGCCATGAAAGCTTGGTCGTTAAAAATAGTATTCATACTGACCAATTTGCCAGTGTTTAAGAAAAATGACTAGTGCGGTTTCTTTTCTGAATCTTCGGCGATCAATGATAGCTGACTTTCCAACATTTCAGGAGTTAAGTCATTCTCAACCCGATCGATAATATCTTTAAATGCCTGGACATCTTCAAAGCTCATATAGACTGAAGCAAATCGCACATATGCCACTTGATCGAGTGAACGCAATTCTTGCATCACCCACTCGCCGATCACTTGCGCAGGGATTTCACGTTCACCTACTCCAAGTGCCTTACGTGATATCAAGTTTATTGCGGTATCGATATGTTCTGTGGCAACCGGCCTTTTTTCACAAGCGAGGATAATACCTTTGCGAAGTTTTTCTTCATTAAAAGGCTCTCTTCTACCGTCATGTTTAACTACTCTGGGAAGATTTCTTTCTGCTACTTCAAATGTTGTGAAACGTGCTTTGCAATTTAAACATTGCCGTCGCCTACGCACCTGATAACCTTCGCTTGCAAGTCGTGAATCTATCACCTTTGTTTCTTCCGATCGGCAAAATGGGCAATGCATAAATTAATTGAATCCTGAATACTATTAATACTTAATTCAGGATTCTTTGTTTTGTTAAATTTATGCGACTGCTTGGGCTTCTGAATCAGAGCGGTATACTGGAAAACGCTTACATAGGTCTAGCACTTGATTTTTAACACGTTCAATCGTTTCTTGATTCTCAAGATCATCCAAAATATCGCAAATCCAGTTTACAAGTTCTTTACATTCTGTCTCTTTAAAGCCACGAGTAGTTGCAGCAGGCGAACCAATTCGCAAGCCACTCGTTACAAATGGCGATTGAGGATCACCTGGAACCGTATTTTTGTTAACAGTAATATTTGCATTGCCAAGTGCAGCGTCAGCGGCCTTCCCTGTGATGCCTTTATCAATTAAATCAACCAAGAATAAATGACAGTCTGTACCATCTGAAACAATCTTATAACCACGCTCCATAAATTGGCTTGCCATCGCTTTTGCGTTATTTACAACTTGTTGCTGATAATCTTTAAATTCAGGCTTTGATGCTTCAAGAAAAGCAACTGCTTTTGCAGCAATAACATGCATCAATGGTCCGCCTTGTGAGCCGGGGAAAACAGCAGAATTTAATTTTTTGGTTATTTCATCATTTTTACGCGCAAGAATAATACCGCCACGTGGGCCACGTAATGTTTTGTGAGTTGTGGACGTAACAACATCAGCAACCGATATCGGGTTTGGATAAAGCCCTGCAGCAATTAAGCCTGATACGTGCGCCATGTCTACCATTAATAATGCACCTACCTGATCACAAATATCTCTAAAACGTTGCCAATCCCAAAATTTTGAATACGCTGAGAATCCAGCAATGATCATTTTTGGCTTATGTTCTTTAGCAAGACGCTCCACTTCGTCATAATCAACTTCTCCTGTAGCTTCGTTTAACCCATAAAGCACAGCATTGAAATTTTTACCCGAGAAGTTAACGGGGCACCCATGTGTTAAGTGGCCACCATGAGATAAATCTAATCCCATAATTGTGTCACCCGGCTCTAATAGCGCAAGAAAGACAGCTGCATTTGCTTGGGAGCCAGAGTGTGGTTGTACATTTGCATAGTCAGCACCATATAGGCTTTTCAAACGATCAATTGCTAATTGCTCTGCAACGTCAACATACTCGCATCCACCATAGTAACGTTTAGCAGGATAACCTTCAGCATACTTATTGGTAAGCACTGTTCCTTGAGCTTCCATCACACGTGGACTGGTATAGTTTTCTGAAGCAATAAGTTCTACGTGCTCTTCTTGACGACGTATTTCCTTATTGATTGCATCAGTTAATTCATTATCAAAACCTGCAATGGTCATGTCTGGTGTAAACATTACGAAAGTCTCCTGCTAGGAAATTATGAGAAAATTAAGATGTAATTTTTAGCTGAATTATAGCCCAATTCTTCATACAAATTTTCAAAAATATGGCTAAGATCAGCTATTTAGCCCCAATTAAAGAGCATGAAACGATGCGTTCTCTGCCTATAGAGATAGATAGATAGGGGCTAAATTCGCCAGATTACGGACAGAGATAATTCAGTGCAGCTTTAGCACTGACATACTTTAAAATTTAAATCTGAATTTTGTAGACAAATAATCAATTTCAGACTCTTCCATTTTATAGCGCTCCCACTCGGCACTAATTCCAAAACGCGTATTGAGATCATAGCTTGCACCAAGGCCGTAAAATAGATCAGTGCCACGATTTTCGCCAAGATAATGCTCGCTGGTTTGATAATACTCTGAATCCACTTCCCAACTGAAAAGACCACCCTTCATATACAGCACACCACTGTCATTAATGGGATAACTACTTATTCCAGATAAGAATAGTCCGTTTGAGTCAAACCGATCACTGGTTGAATTAGGAATCCAGAGAGAAGACCCTGTAAATATATTATCAACACCAAATGAGAGTTCGTCTTGATACTCTAGTTGAAGCGAGAAGTATTCATTTGAGCGAAAGCCACCAAACAGTGAAACGGATGAGCTGCTATTTTCTATATTATAGCGATTGATCGGCTCAAGGCTTAAATTTGCTTCGGATAGACTGCTTGGATATGGCAGGATCGAATTAGTTGAACTATTTGCGCCTACATACCATTCAGCATGCACATTGGCTTGTGCCAATATCATGAAAAGTAAGCTGAAATATATAATAATTTTGCGCATTAATTATCCAAATAAGCCTTTCTTTAAATATGGCTTTTATAATTTTATTATAGAAGAAAACCGCGTAGCGTAGGCATATTTAATCAACTATTTTGCCTTAGCACACAAAATTTAACGATTGATGGTAATACGATAAAAAATTGGTACCGCTCATC